>CASFCZ010000071.1 GCA_949293325.1 uncultured Eubacteriales bacterium
TCAGTCCCTTTTCCATATTTCTAAGATAATTTTCAGGCCCCATTATCTCATAAAGAGCATCGTATAAAGGTCTTAAATAGGGATCTACCTTCTGCTGAAGATCTCCTGGCAGGAAGCCAAGGTTTTCTCCTGCCTCGATGGCAGGTCTGGTAAGGATTATCCTGTCTACTTCATTATGCTTAAAGGCGGTTATTGCCATTGCCATTGCAAGGTATGTCTTTCCTGTACCTGCGGGTCCTATGCCAAAAACCACCGTGTTGTTTCTTATGGCATCAATGTATTTTTTTTGTCCCAGAGTTTTTGGACGAAGGGCTCTGCCGTTCATGGTCATACAAATAAAATCATCCTGTATGCCCTTTGCTGCAGTCAGGTTGTCATCTTCTGCCTCTGCTATAAGGTAGTTGATATTTTGCTCCTGTATTGTCTCTCCGGATTCAGCAAGACTGATAAGAGCATTAAGTACCTGACTTGCTTTGTTGATAGAGTTCCCTTCACCTGAAATCAGAATGTCATCGCCACGGTTGATAATATTTACCGAGTAGGCGTTTTCAATTTTCTTTATATTTTCGTCAAAGCTGCCGAAAATATTGGAAATGAGTTCATTCTGTATTTGTATTCTCTGTTGTTCCATTAATTGCATTACCCCCTTGGTCTATTTTTGTAGGAACTATGATGCTGACCTTTCCTATAAGTTCATTTGATGTTATATCGGCAGTAAGTGTAATGCCCTTTGTACTTTCGGAAAAGGTATATTCTTTGTTTATTATATCGCTGTCAGCAGGGTATTCCTCGATGAGCCTTTTATCAAGTTCTTTTATACACAGCTGCTTTGCGTCTTCTGCCGAAACTTTTATGGTTTCGTCCTTATATTCAAGACAGCTTGTTTTTTCTATGATGACAGGGAGTATAAAGTTTTCTCCCAGTTGCGGCTGCCTGATTTCTCTTATTATATCATATTTTTGAAAAGATACATCATTTTTTATAAAATTTGTGTTAAAATCCAGGTTAAAAAGTTTGATGCTGTAGAATTTTACACTCTGTGAAGTATATCTTTTAAGTTTAATGGTATATGGCATATCAATGGTAATTTTACGTACAACATTGCCCCTTACCGTTCCTGCTGCGGTGACCTGATCATATACAAGATCTGTTCCGTCCTGTTGATAGGTGATGTAAGCACTAATAAGTGTGTCTCCTATATCCACCACATCCCCGGGCTTCACCAGTGGTTTGCCTGAGTTTGCCATTATTTCTGTTATAACAGCTTCCTTATCTGATATTATATCACAAGGTTGAGTATTTTCAAGCTCACTTATTTGCGGTAGCTTTTCCGATATGGTTACAGTGGCCCTTGTACCTTTGACCTTTATGTTTATCCAGCTTATAGAGGGAATGTCCTCTTTTATTTTTTGCTCCAGTTCTTTAAGGTGCAGGGTATATTTAAAGCTACCCGTCTTTAGTCCGTTTTCTGCCAACGATGCCATTATACGATAGTTTTCTGTTGAACTGCTGCCTTTTATTTCAACAAGCCATATAAAGGATGACATATAGCAAAGCATCAGTACAAATACCAATGAACCTATGATGAACAGGTACCTTTTTTTATATTTTTGAAATAAAAAGGGGCAGCCATATTTTTCGGTAATCCTTAGACGGATACCTGATTTTTTAGCATATCCTGAAAGCCTTTTGAAATCACCGACTTTTGCATAAAATGTAACTATGTTGCCGGCCTTTGTAAGATCCCAGATAATTATGTCATTGTGTATGGTAAGGTTAATAAAACGCTCAAGGGCAAAACCCTTAGCTTCGATTTTTACATATCCTCTTTTATATCTGTAAAGTCTTATAAACATTTGATCACCTTATTTTTCATATTCAATTGAGGATATGTTTCCCCTCAGTTCAATGCCGTCCTCAGCTATCTGTTTTATTCTGATTTCGCTGCCGCATATTTTCATTATGCCACAAACAGTGTTTATTTTTATCATATCATAGCTGTATTCAGTTACAGATAAGTAGTTTTCAATCTTAAGTCTGTTATCCCCAATTAAAGTTACCAGGGGAAGATCAAGTATTACCTCCGCCGGCAGTTCAAATATCTCCACCATCGAAGATAAAAAGTTTTCCTTAATCCTGCCATTGTTACCTGTTGCCTTTTTCATGCTTGCTCCCCATAGTCTGCTGCTTATAATATATGTAAAATAAAAAAATCATAGACTAATTTTGTTGCTTTGCTTGAATTGATTACAAAGTATGCTATAATTATAATTGATTAATAAATTCAGGAGGTAAGATAAATGTCAAATTTTTTCTATGATAAGGATGAAAAGTTACAGGTTTTGGTTGAGGGTAAAAATTATCGTAAGATTAAAGCTCACGACGGGAATGTAATGCTTGTGGAGGTTATTTTTGAAAATGGTGGTGTAGGTGAACCACATAAGCATGTACATGAACAGGCATCCTATTGTATTGAGGGTGAGTTTGAATTTACTATTGGCGATGAAACCAAGGTAATCAAGGCAGGAGATACTATATATATGCCTTCAAATGTAATTCATGGATGCAAGGTTCTTTCTCCAAAGGGCAGACTGCTTGATATTTTTGTGCCTCAAAGGGAGGATTTTCTTGAAAAGTAAGAGGTGATAATATGCTTACCGTCGACAGAATTGAAAGAAATCTTGCTGTTTGTATAGACAACGACAGTGGCAGGCAATGTGATATTTTCCTTTCAGAACTGCCTGGGGATGTAAAAGAAGGGGATATTTTAAAAAAACTTGATGGCAGATATGTGACAGACAAAAATGAAACAAAGCTTCGCCAAAAAGACATGAGGGGCAGACTTGATCAGTTGTTCGGTAAGTAATAGGATCAAGGAGGAGGTAATATATGAATCTGATATTCAGAAAACAGTTTTTCCTTCTTACGGCAGGTCTTATAGTAAGCTTTCTGCTACTTGCTCTGGGTGTGATACAGGCTTTCAATACATATTTTTATAATCAAAAATCCAGTGAGATGTCAATGCAGGCAGACAGTATTGCAAAGATATACAATAATTGTGTGATTAATGACAGGTTTGATTACGAAAACTTTCTACAGGAAATTGACCAGGCTGATCTTTTTTTGGATAATTCATATGCAGTGTTTAATTATAATCAAGAGCTGGTATGGGCTTCATCAAATAACAAGAGCAGCATTGATGTGGCAAAGCTTAAAGAATTGAATGGAATTTCCGATGTATTGGATGGAAAAACTGTTTATTACAATTCTGGCAAGTTTGATTTCTTTACAGACAATCAGTTTCTTGTAGGTGTACCAATTATAAATAATGATGAGGCGATAGGGGCGGCTTTTATTAAAACAACAACATCACAGTTGAGGATTACAACATACGACTCCTACAGGATTATTATTATTTTTATGTGTGTTGCCATTATAATAAACTTTGTTATCATTTATTTTTCATCAAAAAAATTTGCAAAACCTTTGAAGGAAATGAGTGATGCAGCAAAGGTAATAGCAAGGGGAAATTTTGAAAAGCGTCTGGAGATCAACAGTGCTGATGAAATAGGAGATCTGGCTGACAGCTTTAATGAAATGGCACAAAGCCTGTATATACAGGAAAAAAGGCGTAGAGATTTTATTTCGGATATTTCTCACGATCTCAGATCTCCCCTTACATCAATGAGGGGTTTCCTTCAGGCAATACTTGACGGCACCATACCTCAGGAAAAGCAGGAACATTATTTAAGGACTGTACTTGACGAATCAGAACGTCTTGCAAAGCTTGCAAACAATATTCTAGATATTAACAAGCTTGAAGATAGCTCGGTTCTTAATATAAGTGAGTTTAATATAATTGAATTGCTCAACAAAACTATGACCAGCTTTGAGGACAGGGTGGCACATGAAAATATCCAATTTGCTACCAATTTTGAAAAATCTGATATAACCGTCAGGGCAGATTATGATAAGATACAAAGAGTTATTTACAATCTTATTGATAATGCTATTAAGTTTACCAACAACAAGGGTACAATAACACTGGGGGTACGTGTTGAAGGTAATAAGGCATATATTTCTGTGGCAGATGATGGTATAGGAATATCTGAGGATGAGCAGAAGCTTGTTTTTGAAAGGCTTTATAAAGCTGATAAATCAAGAGGCAAGGATAAGAAGGGCAGTGGCCTTGGGCTTTCAATTGTTAAAGAGCTTATCAAAGCCCATAATGAGGAGATTATACTTGAGAGTAAACCAGGCAAGGGAAGTACATTTACCTTTAGTTTACCTTATGTTAAGAAAAACTGATGTTATAGTGTAAATAACCTTATTTTAGAGTCCATGGATTGCCTGTTGTAAACTTACTTAAAATAACGGGAGATAATGTTTAAAACCGACCTCATATAAGTCAGAAAAATCTGATGACAGGAGGTCGGCTTTTTTTAAATTTTGGGACAGTTGTTAATTTATTGAGTAATAAGAAAAAGTGCCCATAACAGGCACTTTTCAGAGAAGTTTATAATGTTTTTAATTAACCGAAGTATCTGTCTAAAAGACCCTTGAAAGCCTTACCATGTCTAGCCTCATCCTTGCACATTTCATGAACTGTATCATGGATAGCATCAAGGTTGGCAGCCTTAGCTCTCTTTGCAAGATCAAGCTTACCTGCTGTTGCACCATGCTCAGCCTCTACACGAAGCTCAAGGTTCTTCTTTGTGGAGTTAGTAACAACCTCACCTAAGAGTTCAGCAAACTTTGCAGCATGTTCAGCCTCTTCAAAAGCGATACGCTTGTAAGCTTCAGCAACCTCAGGATAACCTTCACGGTCAGCCTGACGGCTCATGGCAAGATACATACCTACTTCAGTACATTCGCCTGTAAAGTTAGCTCTGAGATCCTCAAGAATATCTTCAGAAACGCCCTCAGCTACGCCAATGCGGTGTTCGTCAGCAAATACAAGCTCGCCGCTCTGCTCGATAAACTTGGAACCAGGTGCCTTACATACAGGACAGAAATCAGGAGCAGAATCACCAACATGAACATAACCACAAACAGGACATACAAATTTTCTCATAACATTTACCTCCTAATATTTTATAAAAATTATTAATTGATAACAATTATCGTTTACAAGGATATTCTAACAATTTTTTTCCCTTTTGTCAATAGAAAAAAATAAATTTTTTGTATAAAATTGTTGAATTATTTATCTGATAAGTCCGCTATCCTTAATTGACTGTACAGCCTGATTTATTTTATCAATGGGTTGTACAAGTGCCATTCGTACATACCCTTCACCATGTTTTCCAAAGGAGGCACCGGGTACACACAAGACGCCTGCCTTGTTAAGCAGATCAAGGGTAAATTGATTTGAGTCAGTATATCCGTCAGGAAGGGGGAACCATGTAAACATGGTTGAGTCGGTAAGAGGTACCTTCCAGCCAATGGAATTAAGACCTTCACAAAGGGCATTTCTGCGTTCACGATATGTATTACGGTTACGCTCCACTATGTCCTGGGGACCGTTAAGTGCGGCAATAGCAGCTGCCTGAATACCTCTTGCTATGCCATAGTCAATTTGTGAACGGAAGGATTTGAATCTCTTTATTATTTCAGGATTACCCAAAGCAAAGGAGAGTCTTAAGCCTGTAAGGTTATATGTTTTGGACAAGGAGTTGAACTCAATACCCACATCCATGGCACCTTCAACAGATAAAAATGATATACCGGGTTCGCTGTCATATATCATTTCAGAGTAAGCGTTATCATGTATAACAATTATATCATTTTTACGTGCAAATTCAACAAGCCTTTTGTAAAAATCAAGTGGAGCATGGGCAGTAGTAGGATTGTTGGGATATGAAATTACCATCATTTTTGCCTTTTCTGCCACTTTGCTGTCAATTGCATCAAAATCAACAAGGTAATTATTTTCCTTTAAAAGGGGCATATATTCCAGCTTAACATCTGCCATTGTAGGACCAAAGGAAAAAATCTGATAACATGGGTCAGGCACCAGAACCGTATCTTGCGGATTACAAATAGGAAAGGCAATATGTGCAATACCTTCCTGGGAACCGTTTACTGCGCATATATTGTCCCTTGTCAGATCAACTCCGTAACGGCGGTGATACCATTTACAGACAGCATCTATCAGTTCATCGGATTCGGTCATACCGTATTTGTAGTTTTCGGGATTTTTCATTGCTTCACAAACGGCATCCATAACATGTTTGTCAGGGGGAAGATCTGGAGTACCTATGGAAAAATTAATTACTTCCCGGCCTTCTGACTCCAGTTTTCTCTTAGCCTCGTCAAGCTCCAATAATATATTGGAATGTATCTGTCCAAATTTATCAGAAAATTGCATTTTATGTAGAACTCCTTTTGTTAAATGATATTACTTAAAAATGTAGTTATGTACCAATTAATAAGCCAATCCGACCAAAATACTGAAATAAACATACCTGCTGCTATATATGGCACAAATGGAATTGCGGGGGGCTTAGTCTTTTTGGCCCAGTAAGGTATGGCTATAACAAGCCCAAATACAGAGCCGATAAAGCATGCAAGTACAAGAGAAATAAGAGCGACCTTCCAGCCCATTAGAAAACCGGCAGCAGCATACAGTTTAACATCGCCGCCGCCCATACCGCCAAATATCATTAAGATAAATAAAGGCAGGCTTACTGCAAAGAATCCGATCAGATGGGATGCCCAATTGGTATAATCGGTGATAAGCAGGATAACGCCGAGTATAAAAATAAATATATTTACTCTGTCATGGACTACCTGATATTTAATATCTATTCCGCTTAAAACAATTAATGCCGAAAAGAATAAACAGTATATGATACATGTAATAATACCCTGTAGGTTTATACTGTAGTTAAGGTTATAAAATACCAGCCATGTGGAAGAAAACCATATAATGGCATTTAACGCTTCGACAAAGGGGTACTGGGCAGAAATATGAGCCTTACAGTAACGGCATTTTCCGCCAAGAAAAAGATAACTGAACAGAGGGAAAAGGTCATACCATGCAAGTTTATGAGAGCAGGAAGTGCAATGGGACGATGTTGTTACAATGCTTTCGTTAAGTGGTATTCTGTAGATACATACATTTAAAAAACTGCCTACAAACAGTCCGTAAAATCCAATTATAATGCTTAAAACCAATACATAATAAAACATAATTATCTCCTTAAAATGCTATTACCAGTCCGTGATGATCCGCATAGGTACATACCAATCCCGTAGGTGACAGAATAAGGCACTCTTTAAAACCTAATTCCTTATCCAGCTTGTCTGCAAGCTTGATTGCTTTATCCCGACAATCTACATTTGTTATGGCCAGAGTCCGTTCAGTTGTATCCTTGCAAGTAGATTTAATTATTTCTGCAAGCTTTGTGTAAGCCTTGTTGTGCCCCCTTGCCTGGGCAACAAGTGCCATCTTTCCGTCTTCACCTGCACATATAGGTACTATGTTAAGCATGGAAGCAAGTTTTGCAACATAGCCGTTCATTCTGCCGGAGTCAACTATGGTATTAAAACATTCAAGTATAAAATATGTGTGGAGGGAAGATACAAATTTATCAATTCTGTTCTTTATTTCATCAGGGCTTAAATTAAGTTTATTAAGCTTCATCAATTCGTGTACTATAAGTGTCTGTCCGGCTGAGGCACTTTTGCTGTCTATAACGTATATAAACTTTTCACCAAAGTCCTCTTTGTACATATTGACTGCTGTCATTGCTGACTCATAGGAACTGCTTAAGTGTGACGAAAGTGTAACAACAAAAACAGCGTCTCCGTCTTTATATTCGGTATAGTATTTTTCAGGAGATGGTGCAGCAGTTTTTCTGCCCCTTGGGTTTTCAGATATGGCTTTAATATATTGTGTTATATCAAGATCAAAGTCATCAACATATGTTTTGCCTCCTACCTGAAGTGTCAGAGGAACACGGGCAACGCCATATTTTATCATTTCGTCGGAAAAATCGCAGCCACTGTCGGCAATTATCTTTATCACGTAACAGCCTCCTTAGCAAATTATTTTTCCTTTTGAGTATATCATATTATTAAAAAAAAGTGTAGTCCTAATTTTAAATCATAATTATAAAAACGGCTGTCTTTATGACAGCCGCAGGGGAGAAGGATTATTATTTATACTGCATTGTGGGTAAAGCTTACTATCCTGTCAATAGGAATAACAGTTACAGAACCGAGGATGTTTCCGCAACCTCTTTTACCGTAGCCGTTGGAGTAGCAGCCTCTGGTGCAGGATGAACCAAGTGGGCAGGCAGGTTCTCCGCCAAACTGACCAATAAGCTTTATTGAATTGTTATTTACAGAGGCGAGAACGCCCGTAAAGCCGTTGCCGGATGCACCGCCGCTGCTTGTAAAAATGGTAACTGTCTCTCCGATATGGTTGCAAAGAGCAGCAATAAGGCAGTCTTCGTTCATTTCTTTAGCCCCCTTTCCTTTATTGTTAGTACATACTATGTAGAAAGGTAAAATTTGTTACTGTAATACAGAGAGGGCAAAGTTTTAAGAAAAACTAAAGATGTTTTTAATGAATTTTATTTGAAATATATGGTAAAATATGATGGTGGAGGATTGCCATATTCATTGGTATGTATGTATAACAGATAAAGCAAAAACATTTACTCTTTAGTTAAATTAATAAAATTTACTTAAAATGGAAGGTTTATGTTGAAAAAGAAAAAAAGACGTAGTATTATATAAATAGTATGTTTAATTGGCTAAAGCTGTCTGCATACATTTTATTTTTATATAATATGGCATTTTATGACTTTTATATACATTAATAAGGAAAAGTGTTTAACTATACACGGAAGGAGTTATATTTAATATGTTCAGTAAGGATATGGGAATAGATCTGGGAACTGCAAATACACTGGTTTTTTTAAGAAATAAAGGTATCGTGGTAAATGAACCTTCAGTGGTAGCTATCAATACATTAACCCATGAAGTTCTTTCTGTCGGTGACGAAGCAAAGGAAATGATAGGAAGAACTCCGGGAAATATAGTTGCCATACGTCCTATGAAGGATGGCGTTATTGCTGATTTTGATGTTACACAGGCTATGCTTAAGTATTTTATTAACAAAACCTATTCAAGGGGTCTTTTCAGCCCTAAGCCACGCATAGTTATATGTGTACCCTCCGGTGTAACCGAGGTTGAAAAACGTGCGGTTATTGAGGCTGCTATTGCAGCAGGAGCCAAGGAAAAAAATGCTTATCTTATTGAGGAGCCCATGGCGGCGGCAATAGGTGCAGGACTTCCGGTTGAGGAGCCTACAGGTAATATGGTAGTGGATATAGGTGGCGGTACAAGTGAGGTGGCTGTAATTTCCCTTGGCGGTATAGTTACAAGTAAATCTGTAAGGACTGCCGGTGACGAGTTTGATAATTCTATAGTAAACTATGTTAAGAAGGAATATAATCTTGCAATAGGTGAAAGAACTGCTGAGGAAATCAAGATAAGTATAGGATGTGCTTATCTTGATGAGGATTCCGAAATAAAGACTATGAGTATAAGGGGTCGTGACCTTATCTCAGGTCTGCCAAGGACTATTGACATTAATTCAAAGCATGTTCTTGCTGCACTTACAGAGCCTGTTAACGAGATAGTTGAAGCTATAAAATTTACACTTGAAAAAACTCCACCTGAGCTTGCTGCTGATATAATGGAGGCGGGTATCGTGCTTACAGGCGGCGGTGCGCTTTTAAGGGGATTGGATAAGCTTATTTCTGATGAAACAGGTATGCCTGTACACATTGCAGAGGAGCCTCTTAACTGTGTTGCTATGGGTACCGGAGCTGCTCTTGAGCATATTGATACGCTTAAAGGTGTGCTTATTTCGTCTCAAAAACTTAGTATGTAAGGGGAGCAGAATGTGAACTTTTTTGAAAACAACAAAAAGCTTTTCATAATACTGGCTACGATATTTTGCCTTGTTGCAGCCCTTTATACTGTAAACAGGGTAAAACCTACTTTTATTGAAAATACATTTGGATTTATAATTACTCCGGTGCAAAAGTTCAATACATCTGCCGTAGGCTGGTTCAGGGATAAGGCAGACTATTTCAATGGTATATCTGATCTTCAGGATGAAAATGAATCCCTGAAACAAGAGCTTGAGGAAACCAAGGTGGAACTCAACAGACTTGAAATGGTTGAACAGGAAAATACCAACCTTACTGGCTTGCTGGATATAAGAAGCCGCTACAGCCAATACACCATGGTGGCTGCTAATATAATTGCTAAGGATACTGGCAACTGGTATGATACCTTTACTATTGACAAGGGCAGTAAAGATGGTCTTGAAAAAAATATGGTAGTTCTTACTGGTGATGGTCTTGTAGGCAGGATTAAGCAGTGTGGCTATAATTATGCCATGGTCACATCCATAATTGATGATACTGATGCGATCAGTGCAAAAAGCCTGCGTACAGATGACCTTGGATACGTTTCCGGTGATCTTGCCAATAAGGGTATGTGTAAGATGGAATATATAGATAATACAGCTGAAATAACAGAGGGAGATGAGGTTATTACCTCAAATCTAAGTGAGATATTTCCTCCGGGAATAACCATAGGCTATATACAGGAGGTATATTCCGACAGTTCTGCCCTTACAAAACAGGCTACTGTCAAGCCGGCAGTTGATTTTAAACATCTTGACTCAGTTATGGTAATTACTACTGATTTTTCCCATGATTATGCGGAAATTGAGGAAACTACAACTCAGCAGACTACAGAATGATTGATACTAAGGAGTGTGTGACTTGAGATATTTATCCTATGCAGTTTTGCTTATAGTAGGGTATGTTCTGCAATCTACTCTTTTTGAACTTATAACCATACTTGATATTAAGCCTGATCTCATATTGATAATAATAGTAAGTATAGCTCTGTTAAGGGGAGAAACCGAGGGTGCGGTAATGGGCTTTTTTGGCGGATTGCTCATGGATACCTTTGCACATTTTATTGGTATTAATACCTTTATCGGTATGATTACAGGTTTCCTTGCAGGTTTGCTTACAAAGGGCTTTTATAAGGAAAACCCCTTTGTACCTGTAACAGCGGTATTTATTTCCACATTTTTTTATAATTTTGCATTTTATGTACTTAATATACTTCTGGAGGGGTATACCCAGTTTGGATATTTTTTCAATACAATTATATTGAGAGAGATGGTATATAATGCTCTGATTACCCTTCCTGTTTACGGAATAATTTATTTTATTAATTCTCTACTTGAGGATAAAGAGCATTATAAAAGAAAGCTATTTTGAATTTAGGTGACGCCAATGCGTGATTTTTTTGCTAATATTTTAAATTATGCCAATACACGCCTTATTATAATGTTTGTTGTAATATGCGGTTTGTTTTTTACTCTGGTGGTAAAACTTTATGACCTTCAGATAATTAACGGAGATTATTACAGCAATGAGGTAAAGGGTACAACCATAAGGGATATAGAGGTTACAGCCCCCCGTGGTTCAATATATGACAGATATGGCAGACCCCTTGCAGTTAATAAATCATCATATATTGTTAATCTTGATCCGGGTGTTACGGTTGATAATTTAAACGAAGTACTGTATAACTTGGTAAATTTGCTTGAGAAAAATGGTGAGGAAATAGAAACTGACTTTCCTATTACTCCCACAAGCCCACATATCTTTACATACGACGGCAATGTAACAAAGGAAAACCGTTGGAAGGCGGATATGGGTCTTGATGAAAATCTGACTGCTAACGAGGCATTTTATGAACTTCGTGTACAATTTGATATAGATGATGATCTTAGTGATGAGGATGCGGCAAAAATACTTGCTCTCAGATGTGAGTTGTATTTAAAACGCTTTTCAAAGTATGTTCCTGTTACCATAGCCCATGATGTATCAAATGAAACGGTTGCGGCATTGACAGAGCAAAGATCCTCCTATCCATGTGCTTATGTGGATGTGGAGTCGTTGAGAGAATATCCTCAGGGAGAGCTTTTTTCTCATATACTGGGATATATTGGAACTATTACGGAAAGTGAGCTTGCTTCCTATCAACAGTATGATTATAAGTCCACTGATATAGTGGGCAAGGATGGTATTGAAAAGTCCTTTGAGCTTCAGCTTAACGGTACAGATGGTCTCCAGTATGTCGAGGTGGATAGTCTGGGCAGACGTATAAGTGATGTTGATGCTGGTTCGGTAGATCCTATACCGGGTAACAATGTTTTTTTAAGCATAGATACAGAACTTCAAAAAATAACGTATAATGCCCTTGAACAGGCACTTAAGGATGCACAGATAAGCAGGCTTACAGGTGCCAATAAGGACTATACCTATAATACGAAGGAAGTTCTTGCCTCAATGGTAACAAGTGATAATATCCGTATAGAGGATATTATGAAGGCAAAGTCAGGTACTGAACAGTATAAAATAAAAGAGTACGTACTTTCTGTTGATGAAACTTGCTCCGACGATTATGAACTGGCTGCTCAGATTGTAGCAGACGGTCTTGATAAAAACAAAATAAGGGCATATCAGCTTATACTTGTACTTATTGAACAGGGAACCATAACCGGAGATGAAGAATTTATAAGTCGTGTACGCAGCGGTGCAATATCTCCACAACAGGTTATTATAGATAAACTCAACAGCGGTGAATTAAAGCCATATATGCTTAATATGGATCCATGTACAGGTTCTGTTGTGGTGACGGATGTGGATACAGGTGAGGTTCTTGCAGCTGTAACCTATCCTTCATATGATAATAACCGCCTTGTAAACGGTCTTGACAATGAGTATTATACAAGGCTTCAAAATGATCCCAATCATCCCCTTGTTAACCGTCCTTTTCAGGAGCCTCGTGCTCCCGGTTCTGTATTTAAAATGATAACGGCTATAGCAGGTCTGGAAGAAGGTATTATCGGACCAGGAACAACCATATATGACAGAGGTACATTTACTGAGGCAGGTCGTCCATATGCACGCTGCTGGGTAGGAAGCGGAAGTGGATCCCATGGCAGTATTAACGTATCCCAGGCTCTTGAGGTATCCTGTAACTACTTTTTTTATACAGTTGCCTATAATATGGGTAATTCTAAGGCAGGAACAACTCTGAAGGGTATACAGACATTAAATAAATATATGATAGATTTTGGGCTTAACGATCCTACAGGCGTTGAAATATACGAGATATATGATTCCACTGAGAGTTATCCCAGCAATATTTCTTCTCCCGAGTATAAGAGCTATATTTATAAGGCACGTAATCCCGAAATATCTGAAAGTGAGCTGGAATGGCGGGATGGTGATACTATAAGGACAGCTATAGGTCAGTCATTTAACAATTATACTTCGGCTATACTTTCGAAGTATGTTGCAACTCTGGCAAACGGTGGCACAAGATATACAATGCACTTGCTGTCAAGCATATTGACATATGATGGAGATACGGTAACAAAGTATGAGCCACAGATAGAGAGTAAACTGGATATAAGTGAAAGAAATCTTAAGGCAGTATACGAAGGTATGAGACTTGTTACCCAGGGTTCAAGGGGAACTCTGCGCAGCTACTTTACAGACTTCCCGGTAACAGTTGCCGCAAAGTCAGGTACGGCACAGGAGTCGGATTACAGGAGCGAGCATACCACATTTGTTGGTTTTGCACCTTACGAAGATCCACAGATTTCTGTTGCAGTTATCATACCTTACGGAAATAATTCTACGGGTCCTGCACCTACAATAGCAAAGGCTGTTATCGAAGGGTATCTTGATCTGGATGCGACACCAGAGAGGACTTATTATAATACTCTTACACAATAATTCGGAGGTAACTAATATGAATGACAACGCAGTTATTTTCAAAGGCACAAAAAATGGTATTATAGTTGTGCTGGATGAAAATACACCATACGAGGAACTGAAAAAAGCTTTAGCTGAAAAGACCATTGAAGCAAAGGATTTTTTTAAGGATGCAAAGACTGCTGTAAAGTTCAGGGGAGCAAATATTACAGACAGTCAGGAACAGGAACTCATTGATATAATCAATAAAAATACAGATCTTAGTATTTCATTTGTTATAAATGAGGCAGATGCTCCTGAGTTTACAAAGCCAAAGTTTGCTCCAAAACCACCGGAGGATAATGAGGAGGGTAAATTGGATCAGCTTATATCCGAGGCACTTGTAACTGCCAAGAAAAATCTTACTACCTTTCATAAGGGATCTGTAAGGAGCGGTCAGGCAATACGCTTTCCTGGAAGTATTGTAGTTATAGGTGATGTTAATCCGGGCGGTGAACTCATAGCTGAAGGTAACATAATAGTCCTTGGAATGCTCAAGGGACTTGCCCATGCAGGTTGCAGTGGCTCCCATGAGTGCTTTGTGGCAGCTCTTAATATGCGGCCTACTCAGTTGCGTATAGCTGAGCTTATAGCTTGTTTCCCTGAGGAGGAAAGTGGAGGTGTTCCACAGTATGCGTATATCAAGGAAAATCAGATATATGTGGAGCCTTTGATCTGAAAATGAGAATTTTAGGATAATTTGTTTAAAGAAAATGGTGCAAAATACAGGAATATCTGTTATTATAGAAAGTGAAATGATTTTTATATATAATTTAGGAGGCAAATGATGAGTGAAGTAATAGTTATTACATCAGGAAAGGGCGGCGTTGGTAAAACAACAACCTCTGCTAACCTTGGTACAGGTCTTGCAATGCAGGGCAAAAAGGTTGCGATGATAGATGCAGATATAGGACTTCGTAATCTTGATGTAATTTTGGGACTTGAAAATAGAATAGTATATGACCTTATTGATGTAGTTGAAGGTAATTGTCGCTTAAAGCAGGCTCTTATAAAGGATAAGAAATATGAGTCTTTGTATCTTCTCCCTGCCGCTCAGACACGTGATAAGGATGCTGTAAGTCCTGAGCAAATGCAGAAACTTTGTGAAAATCTTAAAGAAGAAGGTTTTGATTACATAATAATCGACTGTCCTGCAGGTATCGAACAGGGTTTCAAGAATGCTATTGCAGGTGCAGATAAGGCATTTGTGGTAACTACACCGGAGGTTTCTGCTGTACGAGATGCAGACAGAATAATTGGTATGCTTGAGGCAAATGAGCTTCGTAATCCTAAGCTTTTATTAAACCGTATCCGTATAGACATGGTAAAAAAGGGCGATATGATGACAATGGAGGATGTAACAGATATACTTGCTGTAGATATCCTTGGTATAGTTCCCGATGATGAAAGCATAGTTATATCCTCAAATAAGGGTGAACCTGCGGTAACCGACAGTTCATCACTTGCAGGCCAGGCATACAGGAACATTGTTCAGAGAATACTGGGTAATGATGTACCATTGCTTAATCTGGAAGAAAGCAGTGGATTTGTGGGTAAGATCAAGAAGCTTTTCCATTTCGGAAATTAAAAGGATGTGATATTTATGTTTGATTTTTGGGGCGTTTTTAACAAAAAAAGTTCTTCAAAGGATATAGCAAAGGATAGGTTAAAGCTTGTACTTGTACACGACAGGGTAAACTGCTCAACACAGGTCCTTGAAATGCTTAAGACTGATATTATCAGGGTTATATCAAACTACATGGAGATTGATGAGGATGAACTTGATATAAACATTACTGAAACAATGTCAGAGGAGAAGGGTGTAAATGTACCTATGCTCTATGCGAATATTCCCATTAAGAGTATGCACAAAGGTAATAAGGCATAAAAAGCGAGGTTTTGTATTTGATCACTAAAAAGCAATTACAGACATTTGACTTTCTGTTGGTGTTGCTGGTTTTTTCCCTTATTATATTCGGTATAGTCATAATAGGAAGTGCTACCAGAATAAATATTAATGGTCCCGATGGTGAGTTCCGAAGCCAGATGATATGGTTTGCTACAGGAATAGTACTTATGTTCTTTGCTGCTTTTATTGACTATCATTCTATTGCAAGGTTTTATCTTGTGCTTTACGGTATAAATATTTTTCTGCTTATATTGGTGCTTATTTTCGGCGGAGATGACGGTACGGGAGTAAAGCGTTGGATATTTGGTATCCAGCCCTCGGAATTTTCAAAGGTTTTTATGATAATCTTTTTATCGAAATTTATTGACAAAAACAGGGAAAAGATTAATAATATAAGTGTGCTGTTTTTGGTTTTTGTTTCCACAATGATCCCGTTTATGCTTATCAAGGAGCAGCCGTCACTTTCAGCAAGCCTTGTTACTCTGGCTATAATGATAACTTTGCTTTTTACAGGCAGGATAAGCTTTAAGTACATCTTTATAGCTTTAGCTATAATAATACCTATTGCTATAGTTGTCATTATAGATCTGCATACTGAAGAACATAAAATTTTAAGTATGTTTCTTGAACCTTACCATATACGAAGGCTTACAACAGCCATTAATCCGGACTTATCAAGTCCTGATTATTATCAGACCAAAAATTCAATCTGGGCAATCGGTTCAGGTGAGCTAAGGGGCAAGGGCTTGTATCAGGGAACTATCAATCAGCTCAGCTACCTTCCTGAGTCACATAATGACTTCATTTTTTCGGTTATTGGTGAGGAGTTTGGATTTTTGGGCTGTATTACGGTATTAATAGTTATGCTGCTTGTTATTGCAAGGTGTATTTTTATAGCTGCTAAGGCTATGGATAATCTGGGCAGGCTTATTGCATCAGGGGTTGCAGGTATGCTTGCATTTCAGACATTTGTAAATGTAGGTGTTGCCACAGGTTTATTGCCAAATACAGGTATGCCGTTTCCTTACCTGAGTTATGGAGGCAGTTCCATGTGGATGAATATGATTGCAATAGGACTTGTCCTTAATGTGGGTATGCGAAAGCCTAAATCAATTTTTGAGGGGTGATATATTTTGAACATTGCGTTAGTTGCACATGACAATAAAAAAATTCTTATGGAAAACTTATGTATTGCCTATAGGCATATATTAGTAAAACATGAGCTTTTTGCTACTGGTACAACAGGTCAGCTTGTAGAAGAAACATCAAACCTGTCTGTTCATAAATATCTTGCAGGACATCTTGGAGGTGAGCAACAGCTTGGCTCTCAGATAGCCAATAACGATATTGACCTTGTTATTTTTTTAAGGGATCCTGTAAGTTCAAAAAATTATGAGCCTGATATCAATTCGGTAATGCGCCTTTGTGATATACATAATATACCACTTGCAAGTAACCTTGCCACGGCAGAGGCCCTTTTACTTGCTCTTGACAGAGGTGATCTTGACTGGAGAAATATCGTCAGATGATACTTGTATTTCTTCTCCTTTGGTATGCTGTATTCAGCATTATAGCCTTTTGCCTTATGGGTATAGATAAGCATAGAGCAAAGCATAACAGGTGGCGTATACCTGAAATGACTCTTATTTCCACTGCCTATTTTGGCGGTTTTATAGGCTATATTTTGGGGATGAAGTTATTTCATCATAAGACAAGTAAATGGTATTTTTACATCAATTTCATTTTTGCTTTGATATTACACGGCATATTAATATATGTATTGTACAAAAATGGTGTACTGATATAACAAAAGATGCGGCAATATTTGTCCGCATCTTTTTTGTAATTAAAAACAATATGTAGTTTTAAATTATTTCTTAGGTGGTCTTAAACCAAAGTATTGATAGTAGTCCACCTTAACGTTTCCGTTAAATAGCTTGCGCTTTTTATCGGCCTTTTTTCCATACAGTTTTTCAAAGCCTTCATGGGAGGTGATTACATAAACTGACCATGTGGCCTCATTTCTGAAAAGTCTACCCATATCACGGTAAAGTTGTTCTACTTCATCAAGTTCCCCCATTCTTTCCGCATAAGGTGGATTACATATACATACCCCGTAGTCACAGGGGAGTTTGACCTGTGTAAGAGGTTTGTTTTCAAAGATAATACAGTCATCTACGCCGGCATTTACAGCATTGTGTTTGGCAATTTCTATTGCGTTTTTATCAATATCGGAGGCGTATATGGTTGGAGTAAGGTCCACATTTATGTCGGAAAATGCTTTTGAACGGGCATTTTTCCAGTCAGATTTGTCAATAATATCCCACTCCTCGGATACAAATTTTCGTGAAATGCCAGGTGCAATATTTTTTGCCTTAAGTGCTGCCTCAATAGGTATTGTACCTGAACCGCAGCATGGATCCAGCAATACCCTGTCAGGACGATAATAACTCAGGTCTATCAGTGCATGGGCAATGGTCTCCTTAAGTGGAGCGGCTACGGTAGTATCTCTGTATCCTCTTTTGTTAAGGGCAGGGCCTGTAGTATCGATAGTAAGTGTAACAATATCCCGCAAAATAGATACCTGTACTTTATATATGGCTCCACTTTTCTGAAACCAGCTTACATTATACTTCTGCTTAAGTTTGTCAACAATGGCTTTTTCAACTATAGACTGACAGTCAGGGACGCTATACAGACCGGATTTGACGGATTTACCTGTAATTATGAAATGTCCGTCTTCCGGTATTATATCTCCCCATGGCAATGCCTTTGTTCCCTCAAAAAGCTCATCAAAGCTCAAAGCTTTAAACTTTCCCATTACAAGGAGTACCCTGTCACTGGAACGAAGGTTAATATTAAGTCGTGGTATATCCTTAAGTTCTGCCTCCAGTTCAATAGCCCCATCGTTTACCGAAAGCTTTTCGTAGCCCATATTTATAAGTTCACGTTTTACCGTTGCTTCAAGTCCGAAGGTAGTGGCAGCAATTAATTTTATTATATTCATTTTGTACCTCTTATCTAATCATTGTATCGTATTTATTATACAATAAATATAAATAAACGTCTATATCCAAAATAATAAAAGCAATGTTGCAAAAAAGTCAAAACCTGTTATAATAATATATATGAAAAAACAGAATTCGTTACGGAGGTAGTTTTATGGAAAATAATGATACCAAGGTTAAGGGACAGATACAGATAGCAGATGATGTTATAGCGTCTATTGCAGGTACTGCTGCTCTTGAGGCAGAGGGAATATCATCCCTTGCAGGTGGCAAGGCAATTATGGAAAAATTAAGCAAAAAGACAAATCAGAGAGGTGTTGTCATCAAGGTGGATGGCAAGGATGTTTGTGTAGAGCTTAATGTAAATGTTTTACATGGATGTAAAATACAAAAGGCAGCTGAATCTGCACAGTCTAAGGTAAAGGACGCAGTTGAAAACATGACAGGACTTAAGGTAGAGCAGGTTAATATCAATGTTGTTGGCATTGAGTTTGAAAAACCGGAGGAGCCATGTGCAGCCGAGTAATATTATTAGGAGAATAAAATGAGCAGAAGAAGCGCAAGGAAGCATGTATTAAGCATCCTTTTTCAAAAGGATTTTAATACTGAGGAAACATTAGAAGATATTATTAAAACATACAGTGAAGAAATAGAGCATATATCGGGTGGTGACCTGTCATTTGTTAAAAGTGAGCTGGAGGGTATAGTTGCCAACGAGACTGATATATTGAAGACTATTGAAAACTATGCCTCAGGTTGGACAGTTGACAGAATGAGCAGGCTTGACACGGCTATACTTAAGATTGCTATTTACGAAATGCTTTATTGTGAGGATATACCCGACAAGGTTTCCATAAATGAGGCAGTGGAGCTTGCAAAGGAGTTTAGTTCTGACAAGGCACCGGGTTTTATTAACGGTATTTTAGGCAGAGTAATTGCAGATAAGAAATGATATGAAGACATATGTATATACAGTTTCTCAAGTTAATAGGTACATCAAGAATCTTCTTGAAAATGATGTACTCTTAAGTGATGTTTTTATTGAGGCTGAAATATCGAATTTTAAGGCACATGGCAGTGGACATTTATATTTTACTTTGAAGGATGAAAGCGCTGCCATATCCGCAGTGATGTTCAGGAGTAGTGCAGAAAAGCTTAAGTTTTTACCTGAAAACGGAATGAAGGTAACTGTGTATGGCCGTATTTCAATATATGAAAAAACAGGGCAGTATCAAATATATGTTCAGACAATGGAACCGGCAGGCAGAGGTGCTTTGTATATGGCTTATGAGCAGCTTAAAGCAAGGCTTGAAAAAGCCGGCCTTTTTGACGCTGAGCATAAAAAGCCTATTCCGAAGTATCCTAAATGTGTGGCAGTTATTACATCGCCAACAGGTGCTGCCGTCAGGGATATAATTCAGATATCCGGACGAAGGAATCCTTCCGTTGAGATAGTTGTAAGACCTGTCCTTGTTCAGGGAGAAAATGCTGCTGAAGATATTGCCGAAGCTATCAGGGAGGTAAATCTTTGGGGTAAGGCAGATACGATTATTGTAGGCAGGGGCGGAGGTTCTATAGAGGACCTTTGGGCATTTAATGAAGAGATAGTTGCCAGAGCAATTTTTGAATCAAATATACCTGTCATTTCTGCTGTGGGACATGAAACGGATTTTACAATTGCAGATTTTATATCGGATCTGCGTGCACCTACGCCATCAGCTGCTGCTGAGCTTGCAATACCTGAGTCAAAGGGCTTCAGAGACGTTATATCAGCCTCTTTGGAACGTATGGACAAGGCAATATCAAAAAATCTCAGGGAAGACAGACTTCTTTATGACAGACTAATTAATATGTCCTCGTTCAAACACTTTTCGGAGCGTGTGGGAGAGGATGAAATATATGTATCTGATCTGTATGCCAGACTTGAAAGAGGTATGGATAACTCCATGCAAAAGGCACAGTACAGACTGTATCCACTTTCTCAGGGACTGGAGAAAATATCTCCTCTTAATGTTATGAAAAGGGGATATTCATTAGTATATAAAGAAAACGGGAGTTTATTGACTAATACTACGGATGTTACAAATGGCGAGGTCATATATATAAAATTAATGGATGGACAAATAAAAGCAAAGGTTGAGGATAACAATGGCTGCTAAAAAAAAGAGTTTTGAAGATAATCTCAAAAGACTTGAGGAAATAGTTGATTTGATGGAAAACGGAAATGTCGGACTTGAGGAATCCCTTAAATTATATAAGGAGGGTGTTGATATTTCCGTACTTTGTGCGCAAAAGCTGCAAGATGTTCAACAGCAGGTATCTACCCTGCAAAAAACGGCTTCCGGCTTGTTTGAAAAGCAACCTTTTGACCCTGTGGAGGAATAATATGGATTTTAAAAATGAACTTGAAAGAAAAATCAATGTTGTTAATGATGAACTCCATAAGTATCTGGAAGTAAGGTATCCTGAAATTATTTTTCAGGCAATGGGGTACAGTGTATTTGCAGGAGGAAAAAGATTACGTCCTGTACTTATGCTTGCTTCATGTGAAGCAGAAGGCGGCAGAGAGGAAGATGTACTGCCCTTTGCCTGCGGACTGGAAATGATACACACATATTCTCTTATTCATGATGACCTTCCTGAAATGGATAATGATGATTTCAGACGTGGAAAGCCAACCTGTCATAAAAAGTTTGACCAGGGAGTTGCTGTACTTGCAGGTGACGGCCTTCTGACATATGCCTTTGAGGTTATGTTAAAAAAGGCATGTACAGACTTTGATAGCAAGTATGTAAGGGCTGCGGAAAACACCGCAAGGCTTTCGGGAAGTGATGGTATGCTTGTAGGTCAGGTGGTAGACGTTGTTTCTGAGGGAAAGGTAATAGATGCGGATACACTTGCCTATATCCATAAAAACAAAACAGGTGGTCTTATTAAAGCAGCACTTATGAACGGAGCTATTGTTGCGGGTGCGGATGACAGACGTATAGCTCAATATGAGCTTATGGGTGAAAAGCTTGGACTTGCTTTTCAGATTATGGATGACATACTTGATGTTACAAGTACGGAAGAAACACTGGGCAAGCCAGTATTCAGTGATGAAAAAAATCATAAGGTTACCTATGTATCAATGTATGGATTGGAAAAGGCAAAGGAAGAATATTTAAAGCTGTGCAGAGAGGTAAATGAAATTGCAGGTAAACTTGGCGGTGAGGGAGGTTTTTTACAGACATACTGTGAAAGTCTTGTAAACCGCATTAACTAAGCGAGGTATTACTATGGAATTCATTCGTCAGTTTTTCAGCAATAGACTGATAGGGGTTGCTGTTCTGTCATGGGCAGTGGCGCAGATAATAAAAATAATAATGGATATTATAGAAAATAAAGGGTTTGATGCTTCTCTGATATTATCTTCAGGGGGTATGCCCAGTTCACATACGTCCTTTGTAACTTCCCTTGGATTTGGTGTGGGATTTACTCAGGGATTTGACTCTGCGGCTTTTGCCATTTGTTTTGTACTTGCTCTTGTGGTTATGTATGATGCCGCAGGTGTACGGCGTGCGGCAGGTAAACAGGCGGAGGTTCTTAACAGATTTATACAAAGCTTTGAAAGCCATGGCTTTAAAATGGAGGTAAGACTTAAGGAACTCCTGGGGCATACGCCTGTAGAGGTAGGGGCAGGTGCTATACTGGGTTTTGCAATGGCTTTTATATTTTTTGTATTGCTTTAATTACAGAGAAAAGGGTGTGTTATTATGACCTACCTTGATAAAATTAATTCTCCTGAAGATCTGAAAAAGCTGGATCTTAAAAAATTAGACAGGCTGGCGGAGGAAATACGTTCATTTCTTATTTCTTCTATTTCAAAGACCGGTGGTCATCTGGCTTCGAATTTGGGAGTGGTGGAGCTTACCATAGCTCTTCATTATTGCTTTAATTGTCCAAAGGACAAGATTATTTGGGATGTTGGTCATCAGGCATATACACATAAAATATTAACAGGCAGAAAAAATGAGTTTGTAAGCCTGAGAAAACTTGACGGTTTAAGCGGCTTCCCCCAGATAAAGGAAAGCCCTTACGATAGCTTTACCACAGGACACAGCTCCACATCTATATCTGCTGCTTTGGGACTTGCTAAGGCAAGGGATATTCGTGGTGAGAACTTTAATGTTGTGTCTGTGATTGGCGATGGTGCAATGACAGGTGGCATTGTGTACGAGGCAATGAATAATGCAGGCAGAAATAATGCTAAGATGCTCATTGTTTTAAATGATAATCAAATGTCCATTTCGGAAAATGTAGGGGCTATGAGCCGCTATCTTAATGAACTTCGAACAGCTGAAAAATATATGGATGCCAAGGATGATATTAAAAAGACTTTGGATAAGGTGCCACTGGTGGGACATTCTCTGACCAATTTTGTGGGAAAGACCAAGGAAGGACTTAAGTATTCACTTATACCTAACAGCTTGTTTGAACAACTGGGTCTTAAATATATAGGTCCCGTTGATGGTCATGATATAAAAAAGCTTGTTCATATATTAAATAAAGTTAAGCGCATCAACGGTCCTGTTCTTCTTCATGTTATTACTCAGAAGGGACGGGGTTACAAACCTGCGGAAATATATCCCAGTAAATACCATGGTGTAGGTAAATTTGATGTGCCTACAGGAAAGCTTATCAAGCCTTCAGTGTTTGAAACAAATACGGAGGTATTTTCAAAAAAGCTTATAAAGCTGGCGCGTGAAAATAAACGCATTTGTGGTATAACAGCGGCTATGCCGTCGGGTACGGGAATGGAGGCCTTTGGTAAATCCTTCCCTGACAGGATGTTTGATGTTGGTATAGCTGAGGAACATGCGGTAATATTTGCTGCAGGTCTTGCAAAGGGTGGTTTAATACCTGTTTTTGCGGTGTATTCAACCTTTTTACAAAGGAGTTATGATCAGATAGTACACGATGTTTGCCTGCAAAAGCTTCATGTTATCTTTGCAGTGGACAGAGCCGGTATTGTAGGTGATGATGGAAGTACACATCAGGGTATATATGACATTTCCTTCATGGGTCATATTCCTGGATTAACGGTAATGGCTCCTAAAAACAAGTATGAGCTTGAGGATATGGTGGAGTTTGCAGTAAACTTTGACGGTCCTATATCCTTCAGATACCCAAGGGGTAAGGCATCAGATATACTAAACAGTGTCAGGACACCGATAGAATACGGTAAGTGTGAAACCGTATATTCAGGTGAAAAAATTGCCCTTTTGAGCGTAGGAGCTATGGCTGATGAGGTGGTAGGTGTATATGAAAAATTTATTTCTGACGGGTACCATCCGGAGCTTATAAATGTAAGGTTTATCTGGCCTGTGGACAGTGAAATGGTGGACAGGCTCTGTAATGAATTTGATTATGTATTTTCCTTTGAGGATAATATTTATACAGGGGGTTTTGGCTCTTTTATGTCACAGGCACTTACCTTGAAAAACTTTAAGTCAGTGTACAGAGGATTTTCTTTCCCTGATGCCTATATAGAACAAGGTACAAGGGCTCAGCTTTTTGAACGCTATGGTATGGACAGTGAAAGCCTGTATAATAAAATAAAGGATATAATTGACAATGAGAGTTGATGTTGCTGTTAAGGAAAAACTTGGAATTTCCAGACAGAAGGCACAAGCCCTGATTGAGGAGGGCAGTGTAAAGGTTAATGGTCTGCCTGTGCATAAGCCTTCATTAAATATAGAGGCCGAGGATGAAATAGAGGTATCTGTATCCGAAGTTCTGAAGTACGTTGGCAGAGGTGCCCTTAAGCTTGAAAAAGCTCTTGATGTTTTTAAAATTGATGTTAGAGGTAAGGTATGCCTTGATATAGGTGCATCAACGGGAGGCTTTACAGATTGCCTCCTGCAAAGGGGAGCAAAGCAGGTATATGCACTTGATGTGGGCAGTCTTCAGCTTGATGAAAAACTCAGGAAAGATCCAAGGGTTATATCTATGGAAAATACTGATATAAGGGAAGCACAGCTTTCCGAAGTTGATTTTATCTGTATGGATGTATCTTTTATTTCTGTAAAAAAGGTGCTGTATAAGGTAAGTGAACTTCTAAAAAAACCGGGAAATGCCGTAATACTGATTAAGCCACAGTTTGAGGCAGGCAGGAGTAGTCTGAATAAGCATGGTGTTGTCAAGGATAAGTCGGTACACAGGTCAGTTATTAAAGATATTATGGATTTTGCAAGGGATATGGGACTTATTTCTGCAGGATTGAGTTATTCCCCCATTAAAGGTGGGGAGGGAAATATTGAATATCTCCTTTACCTTACCAATGATAAGGAAGTAAGACAGGTTGACAATATTGAAAGTGTTATAAAGGAGTCATATTTGAGGCTTAACAGGTGAGAGCATGATAAAGGTAGGTTTTGTTACAAATCCTGACAAGGATCCTAATATGGTATATACCAGGGAACTGGTGGAATGGACAAGAGAAAACGGATGTAAGGTACTTGTGGCAGATGCCGTAGGTGAGCTTAAGAATGAGGAATCTGTAACGGCAGAGTATATCTATGGTAATGTGGATTTTGTCGTAGTTCTTGGAGGAGACGGCACTATATTGCGTGTAGCAAGGCATGCTGCGAAGTTCAATGTTCCAATACAGGGAATAAACATAGGTACACTTGGTTACCTTGCTGATGTTGAGAGAAATGATGCTAAATGGGCAATAAGAAATGTTATTGAAGGGAAGTATCATACCGAAAGACGTATGATGATTGAGGCGTACATTGAAAGGGATGGTGCCGAGCGTGCAGCCGGTATTGCTCTTAATGAGGTATATGTGACAAATTCTGTCTTTTCCAGAGTAATTAAGCTACGTTTGGAAATAAATAATGATTATCTCAGCAGCTACAGGGCTGATGGTATTATTGTTTCAACACCAACAGGATCTACTGCCTA
The DNA here is from genome assembly GCA_949293325.1 of uncultured Eubacteriales bacterium. Taxonomy (GTDB): domain Bacteria; phylum Bacillota; class Clostridia; order Lachnospirales; family CAG-274; genus CALWRD01. The sequence goes on from CASFCZ010000071.1 coordinate 25,743, forward strand.
TAATTTGTCGGCAGGTGGACCAATACTTAAGCCTGATACAGACCTTATTGCAATTACACATGTCTGCCCCCATTCACTTACGGCAAGACCTTTTGTTGTATCGGGTAATGATATTATAAGGATAAGGGTTGAAACCTCTGTAAGTAACGTGGTTCTTAATATGGATGGTCAGGAGATAATACCTCTCCTTAAGGATGACGTTGTTATTATACGCAGATCCAAGTTTACTACAAGGACTATTCGTACTACGGATATGAGTTTTTATGATGTACTTAGAAATAAAATGTTTGAGTGTGGAAAATAATTTTTTTGATTTTTTTTGTTGTAAATTTGAAAATTTATATATATAATATATTTGTCGGAGTGAGTTTTTATGAAGATTAAAAGACAGTCTAAAATAGTTGAATTGATAAGGGATAATGATATTGAAACCCAGGATAAACTTGTTGAAATGCTTAATGATGAGGGTTTTAATGTTACCCAGGCAACGATATCACGTGATCTGCGTGAGCTTAGGCTTACAAAGGTGGCTTCCGAAAACGGAGGACAGAAATATGCGCTCTTGCATTCTGATGATGTACAGGTTTCGGAAAGACTGGCAAGGGTCTTTCGTGATGGCGTAATATCAATGGACTATGCTCAGAATATAATCGTTATAAAAACCTTAAACGGCATGGCGATGGCTGTTGCTGCTGCCCTTGATTCAATGGGTAACAGTGAGGTTATGGGGACCATCGCAGGGGATGATACAATATTTTGTGTGGTCAAAACCGAGCAAAAGGCTATTAAGCTTATGGAAAGGCTTAAATTGCAATAACATACATATTTAAGATTTAACTAAATTTATGTAATAAAAAAATTATTTTTAAAGTTTGCAATTGATTTATTATAAAATGGGAGGTGTAGGATATGCTTGAAAAACTACATATAAAAAACTTTGCTTTGATAGATGAGCTGGAGATCAGGTTTAAGGCAGGCTTAAATGTACTTACAGGTGAAACGGGTTCCGGTAAATCAATTATTTTTGAGGCAATCAACTTTGTACTGGGTGAAAAGGCGGATAAAGAGCTTATTAAATCCGGTGCGGATATGGCTGAGGTTTCGGCTGTTTTTTCTGTTGACAATGATTTTGTTGTACAACAGCTTGCAGAAAACGATATTTCACCGGACAGTGAAGGATGCATTCTTCTGGAACGCAGTTTTAACACAGATGGCAAATCAAACTGTAAAATAAACGGCAGGACCGTTACAGTGGGTATGCTTAAAGAGGTCAGTGAGTATCTTGTAGATATACATGGACAGTATGATCATCAGTCTCTCCTTAAAAATGAGAGTCAGCTTGTTTTACTTGACAGGATGTGTGGGGATGAGATAAAGGATAATGTTAATAAGATCAAAGAAAGATATAAGGATTTTAAGGATACACTTAAAATGCTTGAGGATCTTAATGGTGACGATGCAGATCGTGAGGCAAAGATTGATCTTTATAAGTTCCAGATAAATGAGATTAAGCTTGCAAACCTCAGACCCGGGGAGGAAGATGAGCTTAATGAAAAACGTGATATTATAGCAAACAGTGTTAAACTTAAGCAATTTAGTGACAATGCCCTTGATGCTCTCTATCGCAGTGAAAATTCATCGGCATCAGATAGAGTGGCTGTTGCCATTGATGATGTTTCATCAATAGCAAAGATAGATCCTTCCCAGATGCAGTTGCAGGAAACCCTTGAGAGTATTGCAGCTCAGTTAGAGGGCGTAATAGAAAGCTTGAGAAGTTATTCCGAAAATGTAGAAGCAGATCCAAGAGTACTTGATGATATTGAGTTAAGGCTTCAGCTTATTTATGATCTTAAAAAGAAATACGGATCTACTATTGAAGAAGTAAATTCGTATGTAGATAAGGCTGAGGAAAAACTTGCATTTATTGAAAACAGTGCGGAAATGCTTATGGAATATCAGATACGTAAAGAGGCAGATGAACGTATCATAAATAAGCTTGCAGATGAGGTAAGCGAGGTACGACGTGCGCAGGCAAGTCTACTTGGTAAACAAATAGAGGATGTACTCTATGATCTTGGAATGATAAACGCTGTTTTCAATGTAAGTGTTACACCTACTGATGAGCTTAATGAGAGAGGACATGACAAGGTTGAGTTTTTAATTTCAGCTAACCTTGGTGAGGAGCCAAAGCCACTTAACAAAATAGCTTCAGGCGGTGAAATGAGTCGTGTTATGCTTGCGTTAAAGGTTATTTTGGCAAATGTTGATAATATAGGTACTTTTATTTTTGATGAAATTGATACAGGTATAAGTGGACGTACTGCACAGAGAGTAGCTGAGAAAATGGCAACGCTGTCAAAAACCCATCAGCTGCTTTGTATAACACATCTTCCACAGATAGCTGCAATGGCAGATAATCATTACCTTATTGATAAGGTTTCTTCGGATAGTGGTACTACAACTATCGTAACAGAGCTTAATTCATCGGAGATAGAGGAAGAACTTGCAAGACTTATTGGTGGTGCCCGCATAACAGATGCTACCCTTAATGCTGCAAGGGATATGAAAAATATGGCAAATAAGTTTAAAGGATAAAAGGAGATATTTATGAAAAAAGGTTTAAAGATTACAGCTTCTGTTATACTGGCAATGTCTGTTATGGCAGGCTGTAGCGGAAATTCAGACGGTGATGGAACTATTGTACCTGGCAAAGCTACAGATGAACTCTTTAAGGAAATGCAAAGTAGTGAAAGTATCGATGGAGATAAAATCACAGAGATATTCTCAGATGCTTTGACGCAGTCAGATGAAGCTGATTCTGCTACTATTGATACAGAAGTAAGTATTGAGCTTACTGATGCAGGAGTTACAAGCACAAGTAAAAATACTACCCAGATTAAATATATGCCTGCTGAGGGCTCAGATGAAACCGAGGAAACTACCAAGGCTGTAGACGAATCAGCAGAGGAAACTACTGTTGGCGATGGGATAGATACCGATGAGAGTACGGAAACTGTTGATAAGGTGGCATATGTAAATATTTCAAATGACTACGATGGTACAACAAATAATATTGAGGGATATTATGAGGATGGATACCTTTACTATGATCTTGAGGGTACAAATGTAAAGGAGGCAATGTCCTACGAGGATCTTATGTATATTGTAGGCAGTTATGCTCTCCAGTTCCAGTCTGATGTAGTATCTGAAGCATATACTACTACAGAAGGTGATAATGCTGCATATATTGTTGAGTTTGATCCTGAAGCAATGGCTGATATGATGATGAATAATATGCTTTCTGCAGGTGGTGCATTCGGCAATGGTGAGTCTATGTCTATAAATGATGCATATCTTTACTTTGAGGTTACTCCTGAAGGTGAACTTGCAGGCTTTAACATGGAGCTTGATGCTAAATTTGTAACTAAAACAACAAGTGAGGAGGCAGTATCTGAGGAAACAACAACAGCAGATACAGAGGCTGAAGAAACAACGGATACTGAGCAGACTGAAGATGCAACACAGACCGTTAATAATGTGTCTGAAAGTCCATTTATGTATTCTGTTACAGCTAACTTCAGTGATATTAACAATACTGAGGTGGAGGCATACTCTGATCTTGACAGCTATATAGATGTAAATGAGTATCTTGAGCAGCAACAGGCAGCAGCTACAGAAACAACAACTTCAGCAGAAAATACTGATGCAACAACAGCAGCATCAGATCAGTGATAGACACTTGTATAGATATCACTAATAATGATAAATCCCTCCTGAACAGATTTGATTAATTTATCTTATCTGTTCAGGAGGGATTTTTATTGGAACATCATGTGGAAGTCATCATTAATCTGCAATAAATCAAAATTAGTGTCTGTGTGTAAGATAAAAACAGATGATAAATAAATATCCGCCATACCATTTTGATATGACGGATATTATTAATTTGTTTTATGTGTTTATAGTGTATGACTGACACAAATTAGTCAATAAGGTAATCACAATCTGTGTTCCAGAACAATAAAACTTATTAGCAAACCTTTACTGTCCAGCCCATTTCATCAGGTATCTTACCCCACTGGATACCAGTAAGTGTATCATAAAGCTTATGAGTAACTTCACCGATTTCACCGTTGTTGATATGACAAACATAGTCTTCATACCTAAGCTCACCAACAGGTGAAATAACTGCAGCAGTACCTGTACCAAATACCTCTTCAAGTTTGCCCTGCTTGTCTGCTTCAATAACATCAGCAATGGCAAGTCTATCCTCGGAAACGGTGTATCCCCACTTTTTAAGAAGTTCTATACATGACATACGTGTTACACCGGGAAGAACAGTGCCAACTGTAGGAGCAGTATAGATAGTACCATTGATCTTAAAGAAGCAGTTCATGGAACCAACTTCCTCAACATACTTTCTTTCAACACCATCAAGCCAGAGTACCTGCTCATATCCAAGATCATGTGCCTTTACCTGTGATGCAAGGGAAGCTGCATAGTTACCACCACACTTGGTAAATCCTGTTAAACCGGGAGCGGCTCTTACATACTCATCTTCAACGTAGATTTTAACAGGATTAATACCTGTTGAGTAATAAGCACCTACAGGTGAAGCTATTATACAGAATATATATGTATTTGAAGGACGTACACCAAGGTGAGGTTCTGTAGCTATTACAAAAGGACGAAGGTAAAGGGAAGTGCCCTCAACAGATGGTACCCAATCCTTTTCAACCTTAACAAGC
>CASFCZ010000072.1 GCA_949293325.1 uncultured Eubacteriales bacterium
AACGTCATCCTCCATCATAAGAAGCTTTTTAACGTCAGCACCAAGCTCCACTTCATTCTGGAATATATAAATTCCGTTTTCGGGAGCTTCAGGATAATCATTCCTTGTAAAGCCAAGTTCCTCTATTGAACAAAGCATACCGTTTGACTCAACGCCCCTGAGCTTGCCCTTTTTGATCTTTTCCATCTTACCTGCATGGTAAACTGTTGCCCCTACAAGGGCCACAGGAACATAGGCACCTACAAAGATATTGGAGGCTCCCGTTACTATCTGGAGTACCTGTCCGTTACCTACCTCTGTCTTTGTAATAACAAGCTTATCTGCATCAGGATGCTTATTAATTTCAAGTATTTTACCGGTTACTACACCGCTAATCTCCTGTGCCATATGTGTGACGGACTCAACCTTCTGTCCCGCAAGAGTAATATCATCCATAAACTGCTGTGTTGTGCAGTCAATATCCACATATTCCTTTAACCAACTCATTGGTAAATCCATAACTCAAAAACCTCCTGTCAATTAAAACTGCTTTAAGAACTTAACATCGTTCTCATACAAAAGTCTAAGGTCTGTTATACCAAACTTCTGCATGGCTACTCGCTCAAGACCCATACCAAAGGCAAAACCGGAATACACCTTTGAGTCAATACCTGACATTTCAAGTACCTTAGGATGAACCATACCACAACCCAGAACCTCAATCCAGCCGCTGTCCTTACATACACGGCAACCTTTGCCGCCGCAGGCAAAGCATGAAGCATCCATTTCTGCACTTGGCTCGGTAAATGGGAAATGATGTGGGCGGAAACGTACCTTAGTATTCTCACCGAAAAGCTCCTTTGCAAATACCGCAAGAGCGCCCTTAAGGTCACCCATAGTAATACCCTTATCAACTACAAGACCCTCCAGCTGATGGAAAACAGGTGAATGGGTTGCATCCACCTCGTCAGATCTGTAAACTCGGCCCGGCACAACCACCTTAATAGGCAGTTTTCCCTTCTCCATAACCCTTACCTGTACAGATGAAGTTTGGGTTCTAAGCAGGAAATCACCTATACCGTCAACATAAAAGGTATCCTGTTCATCCCTTGCAGGGTGATCCTTAGGTATATTAAGTGCCTCAAAATTGTAATAGGCCTTTTCCACCTCAGGTCCCTCTGCTATCTCATAACCCATACCGATGAATATATCCTTGATATTGTCAATAACAAGAGTCATTGGGTGTCTGTGACCCAGCTGTCTTACCTTACCTGGCATAGTCACGTCAATGGTTTCTTCCTTAAGCTTACGAGCCTGTTCATCTGCAAGGAGGGCATTTTTTTTGTTCTCCATCTCACCCTCAATAAAGCCTCTAACCTCATTTGCAAGCTGACCGATAACAGGTCTTTCCTCTGCACTTAATGAACCCATACCCTTAAGTATCTGTGTAAGGGCACCTTTTTTACCTAAAAGCTCTACACGGAGCTCTTCAAGACCCTTAAGAGAGTCAACAGCAGAAAGCTTTTCAGCTGCCATACTTCTGATTTGCTCAAGTTTTTCTTTCATTTGTCAGATCTCCTCTTTCTCTCTAAAAAGTTTTTACAAAAAAACGAGCCTTCCATCCATAAAGGGACGAAAGGCTCAATCCGTGGTACCACCCAATTTCCCGTACATAATACGGGCACTCAAAGGGATTAACGCTCCCACACGTATCCCCCTACTAAAGGGTTCAGGGGATAAACTCCGACGTGAACTTCAGCAATGTATCATTACAAGGATGCTTGCAGCCGACGGCATCCTCTCTCTGTGTAAACAACAAAACCTACTTTCGTCATCAACGTATTTCGCAATTAATAAATAGTATAGCACAATTATTTTTATTGTCAAGCAATTAAATTTAAGCCTAATTTATAACTATACGTTATAATCAGCCCTGGTATGTGCCTACGTCAATAGATTCAATAACAACGTCTTCAAGAGGCTTGTCATTGTCGTCTGTCTGTACGGCAGCTATGGCATCAACAACATCCATGCCCTCATAAACCTGTCCGAAAACAGTATACTGCATATCAAGGGAAGGATAACCGCCGTTATTTATAAACTCATCAATAGCAGCCTCAGGATAAACATCACCTATGGTCATTGTTACATTATCATCCTGATAATAGATCTCATCCTGACGTGAACGAAGCTGTTCAAAGGAAGACTTTTCGCTGTCGCTCAGGGAAGGATTCTGTACAATATAGAACTGACTGCCGATGCTGACAGGGTCAGAAGTCTTAGCCATACAAAGAGCACCTCTGAAATGCTTAAGATCAAATGAAACCTCAGTTTCAAAAGGCTCGCCCCAGATACTTTCACCGCCTGTACCGGTACCTTCTGGATCACCACCCTGTATCATAAAGTTGTTGATAACCCTGTGGAAAATAACCCCGTCATAATAGCCGTCCTTGGCATGGGTAGTAAAATTTTCAACTGCCTTTGGTGCATATTCAGGGAAGAACCATACCTTGATATCACCATAGTTGGTATGAATGGTTGCAATGGTATCTCCTACCTGAACACCCTCAAGCTGTGGAAGGGTTTCAACAGGTTTCATAATTTTATCAATCATCTCCTGCTGTTCTGCACTTAAGGTTGTTTCCTGTGTAGTTTCTGTAGTTGCCTCAGTGGTATTTTCATCACTTGAGGATGAACCGCAGCCTGTCATATAAGCTCCGCAAAGTGCCACTGTAACAAATATCAATGCCAGTTTCTTTTTCATTTTATTCAATCCTTCCTTATTATATATTAAGTTCTATTTCCATCTTGGTAACAGATCACTTTCCTGCATAGCTTTTATTGTAACCAAAATTATAGGACCTATAATAAAACCGAAAATGCCGAATATTTTAAGTCCCATAAAGATAGACATAAGGGTTGCTATAGGATGTAAACCTATCTGATTGCCCAGTATCCTGGGTTCAAGGGTCTGTCTTACAACAATAACCAGAATATCTATTATTGCAAGACCTATAGCCATATTATAATTACCTACTATAACAGAGTATATACACCATGGCCAGAATATAGCTCCACTGCCAAATACAGGCAGCGCATCAACAATACTTATAAGTATACCCAGAAGCAAAGCGTATGGCGAACCTAAAATCATAAGTCCTATCACGCAGATAGTAGCAACTATACACATAAGGATACATTCAGCACGGACATATCCCCCAATGGCATTTAAAACACCGGTTTTGGCAATCTTGACGCGGTTTTTTACAGATTCCGGAAACTGTCTTGCAATAAATTTCTCCACGTTTCTTCTGTCATTTAACAGAAAGAATGAACATATAAGTCCTAATAGAATAACAAACAGGGTATTAGGCAGAAACTTCATTACCTCCACAGACCCGGTTTTGACTCCTGAGCTTAACATGCCCGTAAGAGAAGATATAAAAGAATCCAGCATTTTATCACTGCTTTCCCTTAAATTATCAGGAATAATATCCATATAGGCAACAAAATGATTTTGCCAATCTCTGATAGTATCTACTGTTTCGGTGATAAGCTGGGGAGAATTTTCTATAAAACTCTTTGCCTCGTTAATAACCTTTGACACTACACTTGTTCCCAAAAAAACAATCACAAATATCATAATTGCCATAGAAACAATAGACGCAACAGCTCTGGGAAACCTTAATCTTTTATGCAGAAATGAAGCAAGGGGATACAATATCAGACACACTATATATCCAAATATCAATGGTGCAAAATATTGTGCAATGTATTTTACAAAAATATAAATAAAAACAACCAATAACAAAAAATGTACTATTTTATCTATATTGTTTTTATTTTTCAAATAAAACTCTTTCACATCAGCACCCCCTATCTGACTAAATACAAATAATAGAGTAAAACAATTACCTTAATTTGTCAATAGCCTAATAATTAAGAAATACTGAATTAAAAGCAAATTTTCACAAAAGCAGAAACCAACACCATGGAATATTTTTAAAATAGTTCTTTATTTTTTTAATATTTATGGTATAATTAAGGTATAAATTAACAGTAAAGCGGAGGTGTTAACCATGTATGTTCGTGAAAGAATGACTACCAATCCTATTTCGGTGGAGCCTAATGTATCAGTATCCAAGGCATTTATGCTTATGACTGAGTCAAAACATTCCCAGCTCCCTGTTGTAGATAACGATAACAAGCTTATCGGTCTTGTGACAGAAAAGCTCCTTGCAGAAGTAAATCCATCTAAGGCAACTTCCTTAAGTGTGTATGAAATTAACTACCTTTTAAGCAAAACAAAGGTAGGCGATATCATGAAGACAGGTATATTCAGTATCAATCAGAATGCTCTTATTGAGGATGCAGCACTTATTATGAAGGAAAACCGTATCGGTTCTTTACCTGTTGTTGATGATAACAATTACCTTGTTGGTATCGTAACCCGTGTTGATATATTCAAAGCCTTCATTGACATATTGGGTGTCAAGGCAGTTGGTACACGTATTGCCATTAAAACAAAGGACAGCATCGGAATAATTGCCGATATAACCAATATAATCAAAAATAACAATATTGATATACGCAACATCAGTAATTTTAACGAAAACGGACACCTTGAGCTCATTATTAAGGTACGTTCCCTTGAAACTGATAAGCTTGTTGAGGATCTGAAGGCAGCAGGATACGAAGTTATCTCCGTAACAAAACAGCACTGATATAAAAAAGCATAGGAAGCAGCATTTATATTCTGTACTTCCTATGCTTTTTAGTTTCTACAATATTTTGTGTGATTAATAATAAATGCTGCATCAGCTTTTGACAAAGACATAAGTCAAACTTTATCTTAATAAGACAAGAACAACTTTGTCTCATATCTATGCAACACACTTAATCCCCGGCTCAATCCACATTTAATTAATCCGCCTTAAGCCCGTCAAATAAAATAGCATATTGTAAAAGCATATATTTCTTTAACAATTCATCACTTTCCGCAGCATCTTCAGCTACATCTCCATCCTTGCCATAGATATTCTTAAGTGTAAGAACAGGGTATTTTGATAAAAGTTCAATGCGCATACTGTCCCACTTTGTCATAGGCAGACCTGCAGCCTCCTTAACATAGCAGGAAAGATATGCCGGACTTGTAAGCTCCACATTCTTCTCATCAATATCATAATTAGCCCATATTACAAAGGGGACAATATATTTTGCATCATTTCCAAGGTATTTAAACTCATCCCTGACATTACGCTCAAAGGAAATATTAGGCTGATGATCCCCGAAGATAACAATAATAGTAGGCTCATCATATTCCTTAAAGTAGGAAATAAGCTCTCCGATTGCCTCATCTGACATAGAGGCAAGGGTCAGATACTGATCAAGCTCCTTATTTTCTTCATTAAGGGCATGTACCTGAGTTTCAAAATCATCTTCATCATATGTATAGCCGCCGTGATTTTGAATGGTCACATTAAAAACAAAAAGCTTTTCGTCCTTTTCCTTATTTTCAAAAAGCTCCTGTATCTTGCCAAAACATTCTCTGTCACTTAAATAGCCCCTTATATATTCATAACTACCAAAATAAGGCTTACTACGCATAGTTGATGCCCTATGCTGAACTTCTTCTCCGAAGTTTTCCGCAAAAATACATTCATCAAAGCCTAATAATGGATATACGCTTCCCCTCCTCCAACTATCCTTCCAGAACGGATGCATGGCTATATTGGTATACCCCTCTTTTTTAAGGTCGTAACAAAGGGAGTTTATTGGCTTTGATACGCTTTGCACAAAGGCATTTGTGTCTGTATTAAGTATACCTCCCGAAATACCTGTAAGAAACTCAAATTCAGTGACACATGTATTTCCTCCGAAAACAGAAGCCAACATATTTCCCCTTATGGTATTTTCATTAAGGGAATTAAAATTAGGAAGTACCTCCTTATCTGTTTCAAGGTCATAAACCCCTGTAAGGTCCGAAAATGCCTCATCCATAACAACAATGATGTTTGGACTTTCACCGCTGCCAGCTGTTGAAGGATATTCGTCAAGTACAGCTTTTGCCTTTTCAAGACTGTAATTTTCCGGTTTTTTAAGTATCATACGCT
>CASFCZ010000073.1 GCA_949293325.1 uncultured Eubacteriales bacterium
CAGTTATGTTCTTTGCCCATAAATCATTTTCATTGGTTGTATAACAGTTTATAAAATTACTGTTATTTACCTCACCGGCAAAGGGGATTTCCGAAGTATCATAGCAATTTATAATATCGGCGTTTTGTGCATTGAAAACAAAACCTGCCGTATTATTTCCAATAATATCAGCATTAATATAGCAATCTGTAATGGTGGAATTTTCAGCACTATATACAATTCCGCCACCAAGGCTGTCGATTTTAATACTGCCTGAATAGCTGCACCTGCTTAATGTTGAATTGTTTCCAAGACCAATTGCAATGGCGGCTCCCTCTCCGATTAAATTTATATTTCCTTCACCTCTTATTCCGGAAATATCTGCATTAATACAGTTACTGAAAAGGGGCATTGTTATATTTGATATTTTATGATTATTCCCTTTGAATTTTCCGTAAAATCTGTAGATGCCTGCTGTGGGAGTATCATCATTAAGAACAATATCCCCGGTAAGCTCTGCCTCAGTTGTTTTCACTGTCAGGTCATTAAAGCTTTGGGCATAAGCTGAAAATTCATCACCGGTTGAAATATATAATGGATGCTGGAGTGACTCATAAAACCCCTTGAGCATATATGTGTAGTTATTGACTGTCTTATAGTCGGAAGGCGCTGAATCAATGAAATTTTGTGCCTTCTCTATAACCCTCTGAAGTCTGTTATATGAAAAATCGGTATAGTCTTCCTTTTCGACACAGCTATACTCTGTAATGGTATTTTCAAGATCACTTAAGGCACTTTGCAATTTATCATCTGTGTTATTATACTTGGTAAAGGCCTTTACGCATACATTTCCCATTTCCACATCCTTTACATCGGTAGCATCAATATATTTTCCATTTTCAAAAATATAACTTTGTCCGGCCTCAACACTGTAATCATAGTTATTATCTCCAAACTGTATAACTTCACAAGGGATATATACTAAATTACTTGAAGCACTTTTTTGCGTTACTACAACGGAAAAACTTTCTCCCTTTTCAAGGGGGACAGTACTGTCAAGGTCTATAGTATAATAACCCGGATAGGGTGTAAAACCGTTCTGGGTATAAACCTTTTCACCATTAACAGGTGAGCCTGATGGATTTTTATAAATATCAACGGTGTATTCAAGAGAATTATCAAGGGCATATATTCCCACAGATGTAAGGGTTTCGTCATCATCTGCCGTAAATATATTGCCGTATGCGGCAAAATCAGTCCCGTCAGCGTAATATCTTAAATATCTGTTATATCCTGCACCGTCGTACATATAAGCATTATCATAACTGTCAATGGAATCTGCCGTAAATGCCGCTACCAAATCCATATACTGATAAAAACTTACCATAAAATAGCCTTCATCGCCAAATTCAGTGCCCCAACTGTTTTTTACTATCCATGCTCCGTCACCCTCCGGAACTGTAGAAAAGTTTTCTTTGGAATAATCATCATCCCATCCCACAATGTCAACAGCATGATTTCCATACTTTTCTTCAGGATAATAATAGGTAGTCTGATCCTCATTGAAATAGTTCATGTCTATGTAAATACCTGCATAAAGGGCACCCTTTGAAAGAAGATTTTCCTTAATAGAATTTATATTGACTGGTATAGATTCCACACTGTTAAGATGATAGTAGCCTGATTTGACTAAATTACTGCCATCGTAACACATTTTAGCAAATTCATAACTATATGAAGGGACATTTTCCTCCAGCTCACAGCTGCCGCTTAATACAGCTGCGGCAAATTCCTGCCAGTCTGCTCCGTAATTGTATGGCATATCATAGGTTGGACCGTCACCTTTATTGGTATCCTTATCACTGCCCCTGTAGGCTGACCAGGCTATCTGACTTTCGGACAGATCTATTGCCGAGGGCGATGGAACAATGTCCTGCATTAAAAGGCTGCTTTCCATAGCCCCCACTCCCGCATAACTCCAACAATTATTAGTGTTGCCCTGATCTTTTATTGAGCTTACAAGTCCTTCATCTGCAAGGGAATAATATGAGGGATAATCCCCAATGGCATTTGTCATAACAGGCTCAGATAAAACAACAGGCTCCCCGTTTTTATCTACAGGTTCAGCAGCCACACGTCCCGTAAAATATTCTTTTTCGCTTTTGTATAAGGGTTGTTCAGCATAGGTGGTACTGCTTAAAATAAATGTTAAAGCAAGTATAGATGCAATCAGGTTTTTCATATTTTCACTTCCTTATCTTACTTTGTTGTTTAAGTCCATTATACTTTACATTTTGTAATTAATCAATAAATTGATGCTGCCTTGGGAGTTTAAGTTCATTCCATAAGGAGTGAATATATTGAATAATATTGTCATGAAGTGGATTGAAGCCTGAACACTATTCTGGTACAATACACTTAGGGATAAATCCGAATTTCAGGAGGTACATAGCTATGAGAGATATGATTGCATATTGTGGACTGGATTGCGAAAAATGTGACGCATATTTGGCAACCATCAATGATGACTGGGCATTGCGTGAGAAAACTGCAAAATTATGGGCTCAGTTGAATAATGCTCCCATTCTGCCTGAACACATTAATTGTCAGGGCTGCCGTGTTAAGGGAATAAAAACCCTATTCTGTGACAGTCTTTGCAGTATTCGAAAGTGTGCATTAAAAAAAGGTGTGGTTACCTGTGGGGACTGCAATGATATTCAAAAATGTCAGATGGTTGGAGCAATTATCTCAAATAACCCTGATGCTTTAAAAAATCTGAAAGAATAGAAAATGGTGGGAAGGATGCCGCCGGTTCACTTAGAAAAACTATTATAAAGGGTTCGGATTTAATATTATTGTCTTTGTAAAAAAACACCGTCGTTTTTTTCAGAAGCAATTATCCTCCTGAAGCCGGGCAAGTTGTTTTTTTAGTATGATATTTTACTTTTTATAATGTACCTTGTTTTTCCTGTAACCATAACCCATTATGTTGAGTTGTTACTAATTAATTATCTTACAATAATGTTGATATACCATAAATCATATGATATACTTTATATAAAATACAACAGTGTAAGTTTTTGTTAAAAGTTATCTATTTATATCGAATAGAAGGTGATAGGGTGACAAATATATTTGATGCAATTCCAAGCAGTTTTTTTAATCCCCTTGCGAGTAATAGCAATAACATTATAAATTCAGCCCTACTTCTTTTTATATATGAACAGTATGACAATGAAATATCTTATAGGATCAAGCGAAATATCCTTAGGGATGAGCTGGCATATTATATAGGGGAAAACTTTGGTGAGTTGATAGCAGACAGTGAAAATTCATCAAAAAGCTATCAGGATATAGCAAGTGATTATCTGAGAAAATTTTCAGCTAAAGAGATAGGATGGCTGGAGGAGGAGTTTGATGATTCAACCTTTGAAAAGTATATTGTTGTAACAGAGCAGGGACTGATGTTGGCGGAACTTCTTATCAGACTGGGAGACCCTCAGCGAGAGGAGTTTTCCAGCTATATGTATAATATATACAATACTTTAATGAACAGGGAGCAGTGGAACAGTGATCCTTATGTAGGTGCTCTGAAGAATATACAAAAAAATGCTAAAGCGTTATCTAATTCTCTTAAAAAAATGTCTACATACATAAGAAAGACTATTGAAAAGCTTATGCGAGAGGTTTCCTATGAAAGCCTTACGGAAAATATTATAGCATATTGTGACGGTGAATTTATCAAGGAGTATTCAAGACTTACAAAGCCCCAAAACAACATCCATGTATACAGAAGCAGAATAATAGATAAGCTTGAGGAAATGGAGAATGATGAAGAAATTTATGAATTTATGGTAATAGGCTGTGTAAATGAGGAGGATATTGAGGAATGGGAGGCAGAGGAAAGAATAGAGATGATGTTTACCTCTGTAAAAAATTTTTTGAAGGATGATTACTCACGTATTATCAGGGATATCAAGCAAAAGCTTAACCTTTACATAACCATGGCTCTGGGACGTATGAGATATTTGAAAAATCATGAGGCAGATATGCGTGGAAATGTTGAAAAGACCCTTAAATATATCTTAAATGAAATGCAGGAATTTAATATGAAGGATGAAATGCCGGATGAAATGTTAGAGCTTATGTGCATATATCAAAGTAAATATGTTAACACCCATTCTATACAGCTGCCTAAAAACAGGAGAAGAGTACGGGATAATGTAGTCAGTGAGATAGATATTCTTACAGAAGAAGATATTCTTGAAAATAAAAAAGCATTTGAACGGGAGGCTAAAAACCCTTATTCAAAAAGCATAACAAAAAAATACCTGAGGACGCTTATGAATGGTAAAAAGTCAATAAAGAGCTCCGATGTTCCATTAAGGTCAAAAGAGGATCTGCTGATGATACTGTCAGCAGTTGCCTATGCAGAGGAAAATGGCTTTAAGGTGGAACAGGAGGAGGGGTATTTTGAGGCAAATAATATGATATTAAGGTCCTTTAGTATATGGGAGGCGGATAAATGAATATAGTTGAGGCATGGGACGGGTTTACCATCTCTGAAAAGCAGATGTTTCAGAATTGCTGTAGGAAGCTCATAAAAAGAACTTTTATTGTGCGGGATAAGCAGGAGGATAAAAGACAGTACTTTTTTGTTTCAAACAAAGAGGAGATATTTTCAGACTATTTTGCATTTATGGGCTTTGAGGTAAAATGTGATAAAAGCACCGGAGTTGTTATGTTGGACAGTGTCGGCTCATCAGGTGATAGTGACAGGCTCCGGTCAAACAGGTATCGTTTTTCCAAGGATGAGACCATTGTGTTGTGCTGTCTGTGGCTCATATACATATCAAGGCTGAAGGAGGGAACGCTGTCTTCTGTAGTTGTCATAGGCGTTTCTGACCTGGTGTATGAATTGGAAAAGTATGATGCAAGGGATATGTTTAACAAGACTTCCCTTGACAATATTTTTAAGGTATTAAAAAATTTCAGTCTTATAGATATAGATGGAAGTATCGGAGATATGGACTGCAGGCTGATTTTATATCCATCACTGCAATTTGCTTTGGATATTGAGGAATTTGAACGTTTTGTAAAAGAGGTAGTGGAGGTTGTTTTAAAGGATAAGGATAGTATTGAGGAGGTTTCTGATGATCAAATTGACGACAATGACTGATAACAGCAGAAAAACCGCCACAAAGGTCCTTTTGGTAAATTGGTCAAGGTTTTCAAATGTGTGTATTTCGTTGGGGGGTTCTACCCTTTTTACGGGTGTCAACGGAAGCGGTAAGTCCACCATATTGGATGCAATGACATATATGCTGACAGGTAACAGACAGTTTAACAAGGCTGCGGAGGACAGGGACAGAAATGTGATCTCCTATGTGCGTGGCGATACCAGAAGCGAGGGGAAAAACAGATTTATCCGGGATGGTGAGGTTGTAAGTTATATTGCAATGGAGTTCTGGGCTCCTGTAGAAAGGCAGTATCTGGTGGTTGGTGTTTGTATTGAGTATGTAAATGAAACTAGTAATACGAATAAGTGGTTTGTTTTCAAGGATACAAAGCTGGATGACTGCAAATTTTACACTGTGGAAGGAAAGACGGTAACTGTATTTCCCCAACGTGAGCTGATGATTAAGGGAAAAAGGGCTGTGTCAAAGGATTTTATGCCACGAGATAAGGGTATTGATCAAATACTGCGTGTTCTGGGACTTAGGTGCGGTGCCGACAGATACAGAGCAAAGCTTGTGAAGATGCTTGCCTTTAAGCCGGAAAATAATATAGATAAGTTTATTCAGGAAAGTGTGCTTGATCCACACCCTATACGTGCCATGGATGATATAAGGGATCATAGAAAAAAGTATAATGATGCAAGGGAGATCTATGAGGAACTTGAAAAAGGTAAGCATCAATTAGAGGTGGTACAGGAAAAAATTGCTGCCTATGAAGGGGCAGAGCGTAAGTATGAGGTAAGGCGAATTTTGCTTCTGTATCAGGATATAAAAGCTCTCCAGGAAAATCAGGTACTTTTGGAGCAAAGAATAAATGCTAACAGGACAAAGCAATTACGACTTAATGAGGAACTGGATAGGCTGGGGAAAAGGGAAAAACAGGCCTATGACAGAAAACTAAAGGCAGACAGCAATGACCTGCTTAGGGATACCAGGGATATTATAAAGGGGATTAAAGATGAAATTGAAACTCTGGAAAGGGAAAATAAGAGCTATAACACACATCTCACAGAACTGACAGCCCTTGAAAAGGGTATTGTAAAAATACTGGATATTCTTCAGATTGCTAATGAATTTTCCCAGAGAGATATTCAGGTGTTATCCAATATTTCCTCTGTTACCTATGACCTTGATGAAAAAATAAATACATTTATAAGGCTTAAAAATATGGTTTTGCATAGGGAAGAAGAGCTTCAGGCAGATTATGTCCGCAACTGTGACAGGATAAGGGAGATAGATTCAGAAACAGAGGAGCTTGAAAGTAGAATAAAAGGTCTGGAGTCAGATGTACTGCCCTTTGACAAAAGGTATCTGGAGGCAAAGAAGCTTATTAAAGGTGAGCTTGCGGCTATGAATATTCATACTGATGTCAGGCTCTTTGCTGAGCTTGTCAAGGAGATTGATCCAAATTGGCAGAAAGCAATAGAAACATTTCTTGGCAGAAAGCGATTTGATATTATAGTTGAAGGAAAGTATTGTCAACAGGCAATAGAAATACTTCATAAACATAAGCTTGCAGGTATTAAGGTAATCATTACGGATATGCTGCCTGATGAAGAAATTAGGAAAGACTCGGCGGCGGAAAAGCTTGAAATACCCAATCAATATGCCAGAATGTATGCCAATTTTCTGCTTAATGGAATACACCTCTGTGATAATCTTGATGAGCTGCATCAGCATCCAAAGGGAGGTCTTATGCAGGACGGAACCCTTGCCAAAAGCTATGGTGTAGTTTGTATGAGTATGGAAAAGACCCGGTTTTATATGGGCAAGGATGCCATAAAGCAGCAGCTTAAGCTTGCCCGTAAGGAGGCAGCGGAGCTTAAGGAAAACAGGGGCATTCTAACGGAGCGTGCTAATGATCTTCAAAGAAGCATATCAGCTGCTAAAGCCGTTAATTGGGATGAGGACAGGTATATATTTGATGTGCAGCTGCGAATTGAAAATAACAAAAAAACTATAGGGGAAAAGAGCGTTGAATTGAACGAGATAGAAAAATCCCCCGGATTTGCTGCTGCACTACGTGAGAAGGAGAATGCTGACAATGAATATAATGGTGTAAGAAGCCAGATTAGGGAAGTTGAAAGCAATATAACCCTGTGTAAAAAGGAAATTGACGATGATACTGTGGCTTATAAGGAGAGCAATGACCAAATCAGCATAGCTCAAAATGCATATAATGCCGAAATAATAACGAGGTTAGAGTTAAGAAAAGAAGTAACGGAGCTGTATGAAAGGCTTCACAGTAAAGGCGGCGGTCCCCGTGTTATAACTGTTAAAACTGTAGAAAATACCAGGGGCGAAAGGGATGCTGCTGTCCGAACTATGGAGGAGGAGCAGAGAAGGTATTGGCGTATTATGGGACAAAGTGATGAAAGGTGCGGCATAGGATATATTCCCCTTTTCAGAGATGAATACAGGGATATTTCCAATGTACGTATTGAGGAGGCGAAGCAAAAGCTTCAGGAGCAGCAGCGTACACTGGAAAACGCCTTTATGACTGATTTTGTAGCGGAGATAGACGAGGCAATCAGAGATGCACGAAAGGAAATAAATGAAATCAACGACGAGTTGAAAAATATATCCTTTGGCAAGGACAAATATCAGTTTGAAATGAAAGAAAAGCCGGACAGAACAGTGTTTTTTAACCTCTGTAAAAGTCTCAATAAATATATGGGTTCTGTTGAGGCATACCGCAGCTTAAGCGGGAACGATGAAGAAATGGAGTATAATATAAGGCAGTTTATGGATACCATATTAGAGGAGGAAAATGAGGAGGAATACACGGACTATCGCAGGTATTTTAAGTACGATATGAAAATCAGGTCAAAGCAGGATAACGATGAAACCGTAGCCGAACTGTCTAAAAAACAAGGCTCCGCAAGTAATGGTGAAAAGCAGACACCCTACTTTATTATCCTTGCCGCAAGCCTTCTCCAATGCTATCCAAGAAATGTATCCTGTGCAAGACTTGCCTTTATTGATGAGGCTTTTTCCGCCCTTTCAAGGGAGAGGATAGAACAAATGGTAAAGTTCTTTGAAGATAATAAGTTTCAGGTTATTTATGCGGCACCCCCTGAAAAGATTGACAGTATAGGCTCATATATCAATTCTACCGTAAGTTTGTGTATGAAAGGAAGATATACATGGGCTGTAGAAGGGTTGGTGAGGGCAGATGAGTTTAAAGCTTAATAAGAGCCAGAAGTCGGTTTTGTCTGCTTTGTTGGATGTTTATGAAGGAAGCAAAACTTACAGAGGTGAAAACGCAAGAAATCAAAGTTTTTCCATTAAGCCTGAAAGGGTTTTCCCGGAGTATGATGATGATTACACGGATCAGGACAGGGTTGATTTATTTAATAGTGATATGTTGTCACTGGAGCAGAATAGACTCGTGGAGCTGAATATCAGAAGGAGCTCAAATGTAATTAAAAGTATTATTCTTAATAAAGAGGCTCTGCCGCAGATTTATAGTCTTCTGGATAGAAGGGATATAACAGAACTGCGACAGAGGGAGATAAAGATGTATCAAGGGTATCTGGGGATAAATCATATTCTTGAGGGTTTTTGTAATGAGCAGATACACAGGCTTAGTAATTATAAGAATGCAGAGTACAATCGGGATGTGGCAGAGAATATTCTGGAATTGCTTAAAACCATATTGACAAATACAAGGGATATTATGGAGCGAGAGCTGTCTGTGGCAGTGCTGAGTGATACAAAGCTCTTTGAAAGCAGCTATAGATCACGTGTGTGCAGAATCATTGAAAGATTCGGGGAGCTGGAACAGGATATTTCAGAAATGGAAAGAAAGGATAAGGAAAAGATTATACTTGAGGAATTTCATGTGCTTTCAAATCCCTCATATATATTTTTTAAGGGAAATGTGGAGATAGCTTACAATGACGGAAGTGTTGTTGCAGTTAAGCCATACAATCCCATAGCTGTTTCTTCTGAGGTGATAGACTGTATTAGTCATGTAAGGCTTAATTGCCATAAAGTAGTCACCGTTGAAAATCTTGCGGCATATAACCGCATTAATGATGAGGATGCTGTATTTATTTTTCTCAGCGGATATCACAACAGGGCAAAGCAAAGCTTTCTGAAAAAGCTGTGGAAATATAACAACTCTGTTAAATGGCATCACTTTGGAGATATTGATCCCGATGGATATTATATACTTAAAAACCTTATAGCAGGAACCGGCATAAACTTTGAGCCTGTATACATGGGAGTCAAAGAGCTTATGAAATACGAAAAATACTGCAAAATTCTGCAGGCTAATGATGTAAAAAAGGCAACTTCTCTTAGGGATGCCGGATTTTATGTGGATGTAATGGATTTTATGCTTGAACATAATTGTAAGCTGGAACAGGAGATAATAAGTTGGCTAAAGAGTATTTAAGCAGTGTTACTTGTAATTTGCAGATATGTTAAAAATTGTTATAACCGTTATTTAAGGGTGTAGATTTCTCTACGCCCTTAATTTATTGCACAAAAATGTCCCCTTTATTGGACATAGAATGATATATAATATATGTGTAAACAGAAAAGGGATTATTTTAAAGGAGGAATTTATATGTTGGGTATTTTATGTGCACTGGGAATAGTTGCCTGTCTGGCAAGGGATGCCTATAGGCACAACAGAAAAATCTATGGAACGGAAAGGGATATTTTCAGGAATAATCCAAGGATTCAGGCTAATAGGCGGGCTATAGAGGAAATTATCGCAAAAGACAGGTAGAATATATTGTAAAAACAGGGCGTAATTACAGCTGAAATGGGGAAATGTTTTAATTCAGGGTGTTGAGAGCTTCAGGGTTTTGTATTTGGGGCAAAACGCATATAGTTTTAAGGGCAGGACTGGAGGGGTTCTGCCCTTATATTGACAGGGAATATGCTTTTTAAAAAAGTAATTGCCATTGGGGACTATCTGTATTGTAAATTAATAATGTAAGTAAACAAATGAACCGGTACAGGTTCTTTTTTTGTATATATTAAAAAATGTCAGACAGAGTTTACACAAAATCTGACTTTTTTCAGGTGACACGGAGATTGCAACCATATAATAATTTATTATCCTTCCGTGTCTTTTACCAGGGGCGAAAAGTAAACAGTCGTCAGCTTTACAAAATTCACGTCACATAATATAATAACTATACTATATTCATTTACTGAAAATTGTCAGAATATGATACCGGTTTCCTGTGGATTCGTGAACAGGGATTTTAAGTATATGTCAAAAATGAACAGGGGTGAATGCTGTGGAAACAAACAAAGGAAAAATACCGTCACACATTAAAATCCGTGGCGGGCGTGTGCATAATCTTAAAAATATTAATGTGGATATACCGCTTCATAAGATTGTGGGAATTGCAGGAGTGTCAGGCTCAGGAAAATCATCACTGGCTTTGGGTATTCTGTATGCAGAGGGATCCAGGCGATATCTGGAGGCTCTGTCCACTTATACAAGACGACGAATGACACAGGCGGAAAAAGCACAGGTGGATGAGGTACTTTATGTTCCTGCTGCCCTTGCCCTCAGACAAAGACCGGGTGTTCCGGGGATACGCAGTACCTTTGGTACAGGAACGGAGCTTTTAAACAGTTTGCGCCTGATGTTTTCCAGGTTGGCCAGCCATCGTTGCCCCAATGGTCACTATGTAAAGCCTTCTCTGAATGTTGCCGCAGGGCTGGAACTGGTATGCCCTGAATGCGGAGAACATTTCTTTGCTCCCGGTGCAGAGGAGCTTGCCTTTAACAGTCAGGGAGCCTGCAAACGCTGTGACGGAACGGGAATTGTCCGTATTGTAGACGAATCTACATTGGTACCCAATGAAAATCTTACTATTGACGAAGGGGCTGTGGCACCATGGCAGACATTAATGTGGTCCCTTATGAAGGACATTGCAAGGGAAATGGGTGTAAGGACAGATGTGCCCTTTAAGGATCTTACCCAAAAAGAGAGGGATATTGTTTTCCATGGACCGGCAGTCAAGAAGCATATTGTTTACCAAAACAAAACCAGTGGAGCAGCCGGGGATATGGATTTTACCTACTTTAATGCAACATATACTGTGGAAAACGCACTATCAAAGGTAAAGGATGAAAAGGGTATGAAACGGGTGGAAAAATTTCTGCGTCAAAGTGTATGCCCGGACTGCGACGGCACAAGACTTTCCGAAGCTGCCCGGGGACCTAGGCTGCGGGGAATTTCCCTTGCTGAAGCCTGTGAAATGACCCTTTCCGATTTGTCGGAATGGGTTGCAGGTGTACCTGAATCCCTGCCGGAGGAAATGCGCCCCATGGCAGAAAGTATATGTGACTCCTTCCATGGCGCAGCAAAGCGATTAATGGATCTGGGACTTTCATATCTGACCCTTGACCGTGGAGCCTCCACACTTTCTACAGGAGAGCGTCAGCGAATGCAGCTGGCAAGGGCGGTACGAAACAGAACCACAGGTGTTCTTTACGTTTTGGATGAGCCATCTATCGGTCTGCATCCATCAAATATGGAAGGGCTGACAGGTGTAATGCAGGACCTTATTTCCGACGGAAATACGGTGGTTCTGGTAGACCATGACACCAATGTACTGAAAGAGGCGGACTGGCTGATTGAGCTTGGTCCCGGAGCAGGAGCAGGGGGCGGCACAATTATTGCCCAGGGAAGTATTGATGATGTGAAGAATAACCCCTCATCCAAAATTGCAGGATTTCTTACAGGAAAATCCGTAATTGATGTGGGAAATCATATCCCCTCAAAGGAAATGTTTGATCTGGGCACAATACATCTTTCCACTTCCCATATTCATACTGTAAAGCCACTTGAAGTGGATTTCCCAAAGGGACGGTTGATTGCAGTAACCGGTGTATCAGGCTCAGGAAAAACCACCATGATACTTGAAAGTCTTATTCCTGCTTTGGAGGCAGAAATAAAGGAAACAAAGTTACCGTCCCATGTAAAGTCCCTATCGGCGGAGGGTATCCGACAGGTCAAACTGATTGATGCCACACCAATCGGTATTAATGTACGCTCTACGGTGGCAACCTATGCGGATGTCCATGACGAACTACGTAAGGTTTATGCCAGAACATCCCATGCAAAGGAAAAAGGATACAAGGCAGGGGACTTTTCATATAATACGGGAAAACTTCGCTGTCCGGTATGTGACGGAACAGGAACCATCAGCCTGGACATACAGTTTCTGCCTGATGTGGACATTCCCTGTCCTGAATGCGGCGGATCCCGTTATTCAAAGGAAGCAGGTCTTATCAGGAGATTATCCAAGAAATCAGAAACAGGTTATTCCCTGCCTGAGCTGATGGATATGAGCATAGATGAGGCACTTATGGCCTGTGATGATCTGCCTAATGTAAGACGAAAATTGCAGGTATTGCAGGATCTGGGGCTTGGATACCTTACCCTTGGAGAGGAAACCCCAAGCCTTTCGGGAGGAGAAGCCCAGAGATTGAAACTTGCAAGCGAAATGGGAAAGGGACAATCGGATTCCGTATTTGTATTTGATGAGCCTACCATTGGACTGCACCCTCTGGACGTGGAAACGCTGCTGAAGGTTTTTAAAGGCCTGATAGATAACGGTGCAACGGTTATTGTCATAGAGCATGACCTTGATGTTATCCGGAATGCTGATTATATAATTGATATGGGACCAGGCGGCGGTGTCCGGGGAGGTATGATCGTAGCCCATGGCACCCCTGAAGACATATGTAAATCCTGTGACAGCAAGACCGGTATCTATCTTAAACAATATATGGATTGAAGTAATTCAATTTATCTTGAGAAGTATGCTGATAAAATAAATGCTCTCCACGACGCTCTGAAACAGACAATGGAGGACAGAATAATTAAGTAAACGAAGACATATTTATGCAACTGTAGGTATAGTGAAGGTTTCTCAAGGGGGTTTATACCACTTGAGGAACGGTTCACTACTTTCACAGTACTTTTGCTACCCAAAGGGCGGTCGCATATTTTGCGATGCAGAGGTGGGTACGCCAGTACTCCTACTGTAAATAATGGTTCCATCGCAAAGATTGATGGGGCCATACCAAAGGTATGGCTTTCAGATTTTGCTGAAAGTGCTGACAAGCATTT
>CASFCZ010000074.1 GCA_949293325.1 uncultured Eubacteriales bacterium
ATGAGCTATGAGGTGCTGGTTCTCTGTCTCAGGATCAGACTTGCTACAGAATGGAATACTATCTTGACGGTAACTTAAAGAAAAGTGTAAGTAGCTTAATAGGTCATGTTGAAATGCTCCTTGATTATACCTATGACAAAAATGGAAATGCCATTGTAAAAAACAGGATACACAAAATAATAATACGTATAATGCCTACGGAGGCGGTACTTTTGGAATATATCTTAATACGAAGGATATGCCATACAGTTATGAGAAAAATACCCATGACGTATTTAACCACCTTGTAAGTACCACCGAAGAAGCAGGTAATAAGTCTATCTATACCTACTACCCAAACAACTTAAGGTACAGTAAGCAGGTAACAGACGGCAACAATACCACATATACAGGCTTTATGTGGGGCGGTAACAAGATAGTGCTAAAGAATCAACTGTTGTGAAAAACAGGCTTTATAGCCTTCAGCCTGTTTTACTTATGGAAAAAATTATTACCCGATAGCATCTGAAGGAGGATAATTTAATGAATATTATAAAAAGTATTAATATGAAAAAAATCAGTATTGCTGTATTTGTTATTATTATTCTTTTTCCGGCAGAAATTGCTACATCTACAAACAATATAAATAACGAAAAAGAATATATTATTTGTAAAATTTCTACAGCCACAGATGTTGATTATGATGTTGTATATGATAGTCAGGGTAGGAATATTGATAGCATAAAAGTAAAAAATAGATTATTAAATATTTTTACCAAAGCTAAAGTGCCAAGATCGGATCCGTATTGTAATTTAAATAAATATATTATATATACAGATTCAAATGTAATAAATGGAAATGTGTTAACCATTGAAGGTATATATAAGGCAAATATTTTATATCCAATAAAAAGGGAAAAACATAATAATAAATTGTCAGAATGGTGTTTGTTTTGGTTTGAAGTACTATAGGATTATAAAATGTGGATTTATAAAGCCATATGATATGGGACAAGATCTGGTCTTGAATAGTTAAGGTAATATAATAAGATAAAACACCATCCATATTATTCTTCAGCAGGATTACAAAAAGTCAGTGCCTTGTTGTAAGTTATGGAAATACTTATACCTATGAAAAAATGAGCTTATCTATCAGCAGTACTATCATACTAAATTACATAAAATTAAGGCAAATTATTGACTTAATACAAAATGCAGGCATTTTATAGGTTTATTGACAGTCTGAGACTTTGCATATATTGCAGGGTCTTTTTTTGTGAAATTATAAAAAATTAATTAAATGTAACTTATTTTTATGACATACTTTTTTAATCAATTCTTAATGGAAAAGAGATGTAATCGTTTGATGGATATAGTAAAATATAATTAATCCATGTAAGTTTGTTATCATCTACGAGGATAAAATAAAGCTAAGGAGGGAAAATGTGGAGAGAATAATAAGTGTAAAGGGTCTCAGGAAGGTCTATCCTATGGGCAGAGAAAGAGTGGTTGCCCTTGAGGAAGTTACCTTTGACTTTTATAAGGGTGGTATTTACTGCCTGTTGGGAACCTCAGGCTCCGGAAAGTCAACCCTGCTTAATATGCTTGCAGGTCTTGAAAGGCCTACAAAGGGTGAAATAATCTTTAACGGCAAGCATATTGAAAGAATGACGGAAAGGGAGCTGGCGGATTTCAGGCAAAGGCATATAGGTTTTGTTTTTCAAAACTATAACCTGCTAGGTGACTATACTGCACTTGAAAATGTTGAACTGCCACTTATCTTCAGAAATGTGGGCAGAAAAAAACGGCATGAGGAGGCAAAGAAAATGCTTGCTGCTGTGGGGCTTAAGGAGAGAATGTATCATAAGCCTTCGGAAATGAGTGGTGGTCAGCAACAAAGAGTAAGCATTGCAAGAGCCTTTGTCAACAAGCCTGAGGTAGTGTTTGCTGACGAGCCTACAGGAAATCTTGATACAAAAACAACCATTGAAATGATGGAACTTATTACAGGGATGGCACGTGAAAATAAGCAGACCCTGATAATAGTTACTCATGATATGGAAATTTCATCCTATGCGGATGTTATTATACATATCCGTGATGGAAAAATCGAAAGTGTGGAGGGTAAAACCAATGAAAAAGTTCAATAAATTTATGTCAATGCTGCTGGCACTGATAACCTTAGTTGCGGTGCTGGGCACAAATATAACCATATACGCAGATGAAGACAGCAATACCGATGACAGTTATGTGGATAACGGTTATGAGGATGATAACAGCGGTTACTACTCGCCGGGACCACAGATAGACCCTAATCCTGTACTTAAGATGTCAAGTGACGGCATATTTAACTTTTCCAAGGGAGAAACAAGGGACGTTACCATTAAAATTAAAAATGTAAGTTCATTTTATGCTTATAATATCCTTATTCAGCCTGTGGCATCAGGGACAGACTTCCCTTATGAAATACAGGTTCTTGATAATAGTAATACAAAATATTTTCTGCAAAATACAACAACCATGCAGTTAAAGCTCAGGATAAGTATTGATGATGATGCCAAGAGTGGCATATATCCCCTTACTCTTAATTATGCCTTTACTGCAAATGACAAAAACGGTTTTACAGGCAGTGATACAGTATACATAAAGGTAGGAGGGGAAGCAACCAATACATCCCTTACCCTTAAAAATTTTCAGCGCTCTGCCGATGAAATAAAAGCCGGAGGAGTTGCAGCACTCTATGTCGATATTGAAAATACCGGAAACGGCAAGGCAGAGGATGTAACCGTAGTACTTGACGGACTTGCAGCCGATGGTATTGGTATGGCCAACGGCAGCAATACATATAATTTTTCCTCCCTTGAAAAGGGTGAGGTGCAAAGGCTGTCCTTTAACATAACTGCTAACAGGGACCTTAAATCAGGTTCATATCCCCTTACCTACAAGCTTAAGTATCTGAACGGCGATGGTGATGAGGTAACCAAGGAATTCGGTTACTATGTTAATGTAGTATCTGCTGAAGATAACAAAAGTGATACCAGGGCTGACCTGACTGTAACAACCTCAGAGCCAACAGGTACTTATGGTGTGGGACAGGTGTTTTCGATAACCCTTGATGTTAAAAACACAGGTGAGAATAAGGCATCCAATGTTGTAATAACTGCTGCCGGAGATGAGGAAGGCTGTGTGGTACCACGCTCTACCTCTGTTAGACAGATTAAAAGCCTTAATGTGGGAGCTTCCCAAAGTTTCACTTTTGACTTTGCAGCTACCTCAAAGGCAGGCACAAAGAATTATCCCATAAGCTTCAGTATTGAATATGAAACCGGTGCCGACACAGAAGAAGGCGCAGAAACAAGAAAATTTGTGCAATACAGTGGTGTAAACGTCTATAATCCTGAAAGTGATGAGGAAGATACTGATAGTGATGAAGAAAAGAAAATATCTACCCCTAAGATAATCATAAGCCGCTATGAGTGTAATCCTGTTATTGTTGAAGCAGGCAAGACATTTGATATTGAGATGACTTTTAAGAATACCCATTCCACTAAATCGGTAAACAATGTAAAGCTGTATCTGACAGTGGATGAGGAAACCGAAAAGCAGGGTAATGTATTTACCCCTGACCAGGCATCCAATACTTTCTATATTGATAAGATAGCTCCTAAGGGTGAGGTAAGCCATACCTTCAGTATGTATACCGTGCCTAATGCCGATGCAAGAACTTATTCCCTGAATGTAAACTTCGAGTATGAGGATGAGGAATACAATGAATTCAAGACAACGGAACTTGTGGGCATAAATGTTAAGCAGAAGGCGGAGCTTACGACCAATGACATTATTGTACCTGCAGAGGGATCTGTAGGTGAGGGTGTCAATATTGCCTTTGACCTTTACAACACAGGTAAGGTAAATCTGTCAAACGTTATGGTACGTGTAGTGGGTGACGGCTTTGATACCACCTCAGCTACATATTATTCAGGTACACTGGATATAGGTGCCAGTGATACATACGACGGCAATATTATACCTACGGATATGGGTACTGCAAGCGGACAGGTTATTATTACCTATGAGGACTCCGCAGGTGAGCAGTATGAAAAGGTTCAGGACTTTACAATCAATGTATCAGAGGCAATGCCTGTAGATGATTTTACGGACTATGATACAGAGATGCCTGAGGAGGAAGAAGGTCCTAATATTCCTGTAATTATAGGTGCAGGTGTATCAGTCCTTGTAATTATAATAATTGTAACCGTACTTGTTAAAAGAAAAATAAAAAAGAG
>CASFCZ010000075.1 GCA_949293325.1 uncultured Eubacteriales bacterium
CTTTTGCCTTTGGCAAAAGCCGACCAAAGGTCGGTCGCATCTTTTGCGATGCAGATGTGTCGAAAAGAGGTTTATGACCTCTTTGAGGCACGGGTTGTTACTTCAATGGTGGGTACGTCAGTACCCCTACTGCAAGAAATGCTTGCGCTGCAAAGATTGATGCGGACATACCGAAGGTATGGCTTTTAGCTTTTGCTGAAAGTGCTGACAAGCATTTCTTGCAAGCGTGTCGACTTTTTCGACACGCTAAGGCGGTATTGTATGCCGCCTTTTTATTTTTCATTAATTTGTAAAGGATACAGCTCTGATTTTGTAGTATAATTAATTAAAGGATAGTCATATATTTACTAAGGCTAAGGAGAGTTGCTATGAGAAGGAAAAGAATGAGCTATTCAAAGAGAAAGGCAAGACGGTTGATGTGGAAAAAAAGATTTGCAACCCAGAGAAGATTGTTCGCCCTGCTTCTGACGGTGGTGCTTATCTTCGGGGTTTACGGACTTATAGGTGTACTGCGTACAGTTGACTTTGCCCATTACTATGAAACAGAGAATATTTTATATGTCAATATTGCCCGTAATACCCAGGCAGTAGCTTCGGATATTTTGTATGAAGGGGGAGAAATATATCTGCCCTTTGACCTGGTAAAGGAATACATAGACCCTAATCTGTACAGATCAGAGGATAAGACCCAGATTATAATTACCACAGCAGACAGTGTTATACGTATGCGCTCCGAAAGTAATAATGCCTACCTTAACGGTAATGCACTGGAGCTGAATATGCCTGTATACGATTCGGATTACCTGCCTGCTTCGGTACTGGAGCAGTTTTATCCTATACGTCTTGTGTATAATGGAGATAACAATACAGTTACAATGACCTATACAGACAGTGAGCAGTTAAGGGCCAGGGTGAGCCGAAGGACTTATTTAAAGTACGAGGGGGAAAGATCTTCCCTTAATGTACGCAGACTTAAAAAGGGTGAGGAGGTTACTCTCTTATCCCCAGGTGAAGATTATACCCTTGTTTCCACAGGTGACGGGCTTTGCGGCTATGTAGCCTCATCAAGGCTTGTTGATATTGTAACCATTGAGCCTGAGGTTACTACACCTGAGCCCAAGGAGCTGTGGCACTGTAAGGATGGTAAGGCTAATATTGTCTTTGACCAGGTTACAAACAGTACTGCCAATATGGATCATGACCGTATACCAATTCATGATGGTGTGGATGTAATATGTACAACATGGTTCTCCTTTGAAAACACAAATGGAGATATTAAAAATCTGGCAGACAGGGCTTATGTGGATATGGCACATGAAAAGGGTATTAAGGTGTGGGGTCTTATTACAGATAACTTTGATTCGGCTATTTCCCATGGGGTGCTTTCAGATGCGGATACAAGGGAGTATGTTATAAAGCAGATACTTGCCTACAGTGCCCTATATGACCTTGACGGTATTAATATTGACTTTGAGGCTGTGCCATCCGATGACGGGGAGCTTTATGTACAGTTTCTAAGGGAGCTGGCACCTATGCTTCATAATGAGGGCATTACCTTAAGTGCGGACTTTTTTGTGCCTAAGCCATGGACCTCCCATTATAACAGGGGCAGATGTGCCGAGGTGTTGGATTATGTTATAGTTATGGGCTATGATCAGCATTACAGCGGTTCTGAAGTGGCAGGCTCAAATGCTGAAATTTCCTGGTCGGAGGAGGCTATTACAGCTACCTTGGCAGAGGGTGTCCCGGAGGAAAAGCTTATCCTTGGCATACCATTCTACACAAGGGTATGGACAATAAATAACTCCACAGGTGCCATAGATGAGGTGCGTGCTATGGGTATGAAGGCGGCAAAGGACTTTATGACGGAAAAGGGCGGTATTATACGCTGGCTTGACAGTGCAGGTCAGAATTATGCAGAGGTATCGGACTCCGTCAATACCTATAAGTGCTGGTTTGAAGATGGGGATAGCCTCCGTTTAAGACTGGGTCTTGTTAAGGAATACGATATAGCAGGTACTGCCGCTTGGAAAAGCGGTATGGAAACATCGGATATATGGGGTATACTAAAGGATGAGCTTAAAGGATAAGATAGAAAAGTTTGCCTGTGAAAAGGGCATAATATATGGTATAGGCAGTGCAGAACCCTTTTATGAATACAGGGATACCCTGTCAGGAACTGTTCCCTTTGTGAAATACACCATGGAGGAAAGAATGTATCCCGGTTTGACTCTGCCTGAGGCAAAAAGTCTTATTGCCCTGGGTCTGTCCTATAACCACAGCTATAAGCCTCCTATTGGGGATGTTCTGTATGGCACTTTGTCAGAGGGGGCGGTAGGTGAGGATTATCACCTTGTAATGGCAGAGCTGTTAAAGGAACTGGGGGAGATACTCTTTAAGGACACCCAATACAGTTACCGGTGTTTTTGTGATACGGGTCCCTTAAGCGACAGTCTTGTGGCACTCAGGTGTTCCCTTGGCTCTGCAGGACTTAACCATGCAGTTATAAATGAGCATTTTGGCTCAATGTTTTTTATCGGATATATAATTACAACTGCCTGTATTGAACCTACACAACAATGCACCCACCTTTGTAATAACTGCGGTGTCTGTATTAAAAGCTGTCCTTCAGGTGCATTGAAGGAGGACGGAAGATTTCATGGGGAGATATGTGTTGCATATCTGACACAAAAAAAGGGTATTATTCCCGATAGCCTTAAGAGAACCATGGGCAGATATATATACGGCTGTGATGTATGCAGGAGGGTCTGTCCCCTTACTCCTGCACCTGAACCGGCAGAGGGCTGCGGCTTTCCTGAAATTGCACAGCTTCTTAACCTGTCCAACAGAGAGTTTAAAGACAGGTATGGCAATACTGCCATAGGCTGGAGAGGAAAAAGAACCATTGTACGCAACTGCCTTATTGCCCTTGGCAATCTGGGAGATGAAAGGGGTATTCCCCTTGCGGAAGCCTTTGCCGATGATCCTGCCCCGGAGCTGAGGGACAGTGCACAGTGGGCAATTAAACAAATGAAAAAGGGAGATAAGTGAAATGGGATACTGGAATACCAGGGGATTAAGAGGAAGTGCCCTGGAGGAGCTGATAAATCTTACAAATGATGTATATAAACAAAGGCATGTGGCTATAATACAAAAGATACCTACACCCATAACCCCCGTTGAGATTGATAAAAAACACGGCAATATTTCCCGTGCCTACTTTGACCATGCCTCAACTGTGGACTACATAGGAGTGGTACAGGGTATACCTATATGTTTTGATGCCAAGGAAACAACCGAAACAAGACTGCCCCTGCAAAATGTTCACCCCCATCAGATAGAGTTTATGGGTGAGTATGAGCTTAACGGAGGAGTTGCCTTTCTCCTTGTATGGTTTAAGAAAACCGACGAGTATTTTCTTCTGCCATACAAGGTTCTTAAGTCCTATTGGGACAATGCCCAGGCAGATGGCAGAAAGTCCATACCCTATTCCGCCTTTGATCACAGCCTGCTGATAACAAATTCAAAGGGCTGTCCCCTTAATTATCTTGAAACCCTTAACACCTATCTGACTATGGAGGAGTGATACTATGCTGCACCTTGCTGCTGTACTGCTTACTGCTGTTTACCTTGCCTCCCCTGAAACCTACAGAGCCTATGAGGACTTTACCAGGCAGGCGGCGGTTTGTGAGGAAGCGGGGGTGCTTACTGGTATATATACGGATTCCTCCTATTCGGAGCTGGAACGGAAAACAGCTCCCCAGGATATATATATCACCTATATGAATCAGGGCAGCCCCTTTCCCTCGGAGTTTATTACCCTCTGTACGGTAAAGGACAGGCTGCCCCTTATTGTCTATCGGCCTACTGATTATTCAGATAAGGATATTGATTACCTTGTATCACATATTGCCCAGTACAATATACCCCTTATGCTTCAGATAGATGCTTCTTACTCAGATAAGTCAAGGGACTTTTTCAGAAATGTTGCAACTCAGCTTCATGCCCGTGCACCGGGGGTGGCTGTTATATGGGGCATATCCTCGGAAAGGACAGAGGATATTACCTCCCTTTATCCTGGGGATGAATATGTGGACTGGGTGGCACTTAATATATTTGAGGGTGCCGACAGGGATGGACTCAATATTGATCCCTATCCTCTTTTTAACCTGCTTTCCTATTTTGAACGGAGCAAGCCTGTAATGCTTAATATATCAGTTGCCTCCTATACAGGGGACGGCCACAGATATTTTGCCTATGAGGCGGCAGATGAGGTGAAAAGACTCTATTCCAAGGCAGGTGAAAATGCTGCCGTTGCTGCCGTTAATTATATTTCAAAGACAACTTCCCAGGGAGATGCAAGGGCTGATAACTGCCAGGCGGTATTGGATGCAATAGGCAAGGCAAGTACAAACCCTGTAAGGGCAGAAAAAATCCCCCTGCCTCTCCTTGCCTGTAAGTATAACAATAACTTTTACTGGGCAAGTGAGCTGGGGGATGAATACTGTATCATTAATGGAAAAAGATACTATAAAATAGGAGGAAGGTACAGCTTTGTGGAAAATTAATTTTCCGTATACAGCTTGTACAAACCTGCATATATGCCGTTCTTTTCCATAAGTTCTTTGTGGCTGCCTCTCTCTGCTATCCTGCCCTCTGTAAGTACGGTAATGTAGTCAGCATTTTTAACAGTGGTCAGCCTGTGGGCAACGGTAAGGGTGGTTCTGCCTGCTGCAAGCCTTTCAAGGGACTGCTGCACAAGTCTTTCACTTTCGTTGTCCAGAGCAGAGGTTGCCTCGTCAAGGATAAGTATAGGTGGATTTTTTAAAAATACCCTTGCTATGCTTATCCTTTGTTTTTGTCCTCCTGAAAGCTTTACGCCCCTTTCTCCCACATAGGAGTCATAGCCATTGGGCAGTTCAGAGATAAACTCATGGGCACCTGCAAGCTTGGCTGCCTCAATTATTTCTTCCCTGGAGGCTCCCGGTTTGCCGTATTCTATATTTTCATATACCGTCCCTGAAAACAGGTATACATCCTGCTGTACAATACCGATATTATTGCGGAGGGATCGGAGGCTAAGGCTGCGTACATCCTTTCCGTCAATGGTTATCCTGCCCTGACAAACATTGTAAAATCGGGGTATAAGGCTGCATATAGTGGTCTTTCCTCCTCCTGAAGGTCCCACAAATGCGACATTTTCTCCCGCCTTTATTTCGATGTTGATATTTTCAAGTACATTGTCCTTGCTTTCCTCATATCTGAAGGTAACGTTTTCAAAGCGGATATTGCCCTTTACATCTGTCAGCTCTGTGGCATTTTCTGCATCCTTTATATCCTCCTTAACGTCCATAATTTCAAGGAAACGTTCTATACCTGTCATACCCTTCTGGAAATTTTCCGCAAACTCAACTATACGTTTTATGGTCTGGAGCATGGTATTTGCATATAGTACATAGGCTGTCAGATCAGCAGGAGATATTCTGTTTTTCAGAACGAACACACCTCCTATAACAACTACGCTTATATACATCAGTGCGTCAAAGCCCCGCACCGTTGCATGAAAGGCTGCCATATATCTGTATTGCAGTTTTTTTATGTCATAGAATTCATTGTTACCCTTGTCAAATTTCTTTGCTTCTATGGCTTCATTGGCAAAGCTTTTTACCACACGTACCCCCAACAGACTGTCTTCAACACCTGCATTTATCTCGCCTATCTGATAGCGGGACATTTTAAAGGCACGGCGCATTTTAAGCCTTACCTTTATGGTACATACAACCATAAGGGGTATCTGGGCAAACATAATAAGCGTAAGGGATACATTTATATTAATAAGTATAACAAAGGCTATGGTTATCTTAAGACCTGCAATAAAAAATTCCTCGGGACAGTGGTGGGAAAATTCCGTTATGTCAAAGAGATCACTTGTCATCCTTGCCATTATCTGTCCTACCTTTGTTTCGTCGTAGAAACGGAAGCTGAGTCTCTGAAGATGCTCAAAGAGGTCACGGCGCATATCCGTTTCTATTGCAGCACCCATTACATGACCACGGTTGTTCATAAAGTATTGGGCGGCGGTGTCTATTATACGGAGTATAATGTATATAACACCCATTATACCTATGAATCCAAGGGTCAGAGTGCCTGCACTTGCCCTGCCTGTTATGCTGCGGATTATAAGAGGCAGCAGCAGCTCTCCCATAGATGTAAAGGCGGCACAGAGCAGGTCAAAGCACATTATGTTAAGGTGTGGCTTATAATAGGGAATAAATCTTTTTATTAATGTCCCTGTGGGCATGGTATGTGTCATGGTGGTTTTGTTATCAGCCATATAAACCCTCCTTTTCTTAATAAATATTGTAACAGAATATTATAAAAAGTAATAGGGGTTTTTTAGTTGTATTTAAAGCAGTATTACGGAAAATTTGCCAATGTGGTGGCGGTTTTGTTTCACCTGTGGTATACTAAAGAAAAAACGGAGGTATGATATATGAATTTCAGAACAGGCTTAGGCTATGATGTACACAGGCTTACAGAGGGAAGAAAACTGATTATGGGTGGTGTGAATATACCCTATGAAAAGGGACTTCTGGGTCATTCCGATGCAGATGTCCTTGTACATGCAATAATGGATGCCCTTTTAGGTGCCTGCAAACTTGGGGATATAGGCAGACACTTCCCTGATACGGACCCACAGTATAAGGATATATCAAGTATTACCCTCCTTAAGCATGTGGGAACATTGCTGGGGAAAAACGGTTACAGGGTAATAAATATCGACTCAATTATTGTGGCACAGCAGCCAAAGATGAAGGCTCATATTCCGCAAATGGAGAAAAACATAGCAAATGCACTGGGGATACCCCTTGAGGATATAAACGTAAAGGCAACCACTGAGGAGGAGCTTGGCTTTACAGGCAGTGGCGAGGGTATTGCTGCAAAGGCTGTTTGCCTTGTGGAAAGGATTAATTGAATATCAGTTCCATTACAAGGTAGATAACAGGCTGGTGAATAAGGTATATAAAAAGAGCCTGCCTGCCTATTGCATTAACGGGTTTTATATATACATTGGGTATTTTGCTTTTATTGATGCAACTGCATAAAAAATACCCTGCCCAGAACAGGAATATCCATGGCATAATTGAAAAATAATCTGCCGAGTAAAAGCCATCTTCCATAAAGCCAAGGTAGGTGGCAATATAACCCCTGTAAAGTCCCTTTGGTATACTTATGCCTCCTATAATTCCTGTATTTATAGGATAGGTAAGGATATAGAGAATAAGGCTGAGTATAAGGCCTGCAAAGGCAGGTATTTTTTTAAAAAGTGATTTTAATGCACCTGTAATTATCATGGCGGAGCCAATAAAGGTAAGTATTCCGAATATTATTTTTGCCTGGGGTGTGGCAACGAAAGTAACTACGCTTACAAGCAATCCGGCTCCGAATACCAGAGCTCCCCTTTTAAAGGGATGGGAACCAAGGGCAAGGCAAAAGCCTGACACAAGTATAAAGCTTGAGCATATAAGCCTTTGCCAGATATGTGTGCCCATGGTGCCAAACCAGGGCAGCTCAAGACCGTAGAGGTATTTAAGGTTCCATAGTAAGTGGTAGGCTATCATATTGATTACAGCCAGTCCACGTATAAAGTCAAGCAGGGTGTATCTTTCAGACCTTTCCATATTATCTCCTTACAAGCAGTGATTTTAATTAATCTTATCACATGAAAAAACATATTTCAACAGTATGGGACAAAATTCGAGTAAAAATTTTCCAGTTTATACAAACTTCTGCAATTTTGACTAATAATCTCCAAAAAAGGATTGACAAACCTTTTTTTCGGTGTTAATATTTACATATAAACTAATTTTATTTTGTGGAAGGAGAGAGTATTGTATGTTGAAGTCAACGGGCATAGTCCGCAGGATAGACGATCTGGGCAGGATAGTTATCCCACGGGAGCTGCGCAAGAGCATGGGTATTTGTGACAAAGACGCTTTGGAAATTTATACTAACGATGATACTATCGTACTTAAAAAGTACGAACCCTCCGATATTTTTACTGGGGAAATGGAAGATCTTATCGAGTATAGGGGTAAGCGTGTTTCTATCAAGACCATAAGGGAACTGGCACGTATTGCGGGATTAAATATCAGCGAATAATATTTCGGGACTTTGCCTGGCAGAGTCCCTTTTTTATATTCTGCATAAAATAGCTGTATATGGTTACAATCTCACAGAGGTGGTTTTTATGAAGGCTTTTCATCTGGGTATTGCTCTTTTAGCAGCAGGAAGTCTTGTTGTTGCAAGGCTTGTAGACAAACAGGTGGTGGAAAAGACCGATGGGGCGGAGTATGTGGAGGAGAAAAGGGTAACCGGCTCACCTGTATATGCCTTTGCCCTTTATAACGGGGTTATGTTTTCAGATGAGGCATTAAGTGAGGCAGTGGACTATATCGGCTATGGTGACAAACTGGAAATACTTAAGGACAGGTCAAGGCAGGTGTATTTTGTAAGACATGGAGGCCGTCTTGGCTGGGTCAGAGGTGATATACTGGATATACCCGATGACCCTCCTACCGTAACAGATGCCCTTACCACAGATGAAATTGAAGAATATGCCCGGTTAATGCGGTTTAAAAGCGATACAGGGTACTTTATATGGGTGGATATAGCAAGGCAGCAGGTGTATGTGTTAAAATATGATAACAACAATGTGCTTCGCCTTGACAGAACCATAGTCTGTGCCACGGGAAAAAATGAAAGTCCCACCACAAGGGGTTACTTTACTATCACCGACAGGGGAGAGAGCTTTTATAACAAAAGGCTTGGCAGTGGGGCAAAGTATTGGGTAAGGTTTAACGACAGCTATCTTTTTCACTCTGTAGCACTTAATGAGGATGGCAGTGTAAAGGACGGTACCCTCGGTGTACGCCGTTCCGATGGCTGTGTGCGTATGAGTATGGAGGACAGCCGCTGGTTTTATGAAACCATACCATACGGTACGTCAGTTCGTGTCAATTAAAAGCAAGGGAGACCATCAGGTCTCCCTTGCTTTTTTTATTCCCCTTAATATCTGTTTTTTGGCTTCTATGGCACGTTCCTTAGGGAGAGGCTCTGTTCCCTTTAGCGGGTAGTCAATACCTAACTGTTTATATTTTATTTCTCCCATATTATGATATGGCAAAACGTCAAGAGCCTTTACATTGTGCAGACTTCCGATAAACAGTCCCAGCTTGTAAAGGTAGTCGTTGTTTTCTGTTATTCCAGGTACAACAACGTGCCTTATCCATACATCCTTGTGCTTTTCATCAAGCCATCTGGCAAAGTCCAGTATATTATCATTGCTGTGGGCTGTAAGCTTAAGATGTTCCTCCGGATCTATATGCTTTATATCCAGCATAATAAGGTCCGTAACCTCCATAAGACGGTCAAATTTTTCCATAAGAACGGCGTTGTTTCTGTTAAAGGTAATACCGGAGGTGTCAAGGCAGGTGTGTATGTTTTCCTCCTTGGCACGCTGAAAAAGCTGACAGACAAAATCTATCTGCATCAGAGGCTCTCCTCCCGTTACGGTTATACCCCCTGATTTATAAAAACTCTTTGCATTCTCATACTGAGCCATTATTTCATCAACTGTCATGTCGGTACCACCTTCAGGCAGCCAGGTGTCAGGGTTGTGACAGTATTTGCACCGCATTGGACAGCCCTTAAAAAATACTACCATACGTACTCCCGGGCCGTCAACTGTGCCAAAGGATTCTATTGAATGTATATGCCCCTTTATTTCCATAGTATTATTCCTCCCGTCTTATATTATAATACAAAGGGCTGTCTGCCATTTATCTGACAGACAGCCGCATTTCAGGTTTAATTAAAAATTAAAGTGACTGATGGAAGGTACGGGATATAACCTCGTCCTGCTGTTCCTTAGTGAGCTTAATGAAGTTTACTGCATAGCCTGATACACGTACAGTAAGCTGTGGATACTTTTCAGGATGCTTCTGTGCATCAAGGAGAGTGTCCCTGTTAAGCACATTTACGTTAAGATGATGACCGCCTTTTTCAGCGTATCCATCAAGTAATGATACAAGATTATCTACCTGTTGTTCGTTAGCCATAATTAATTGCCTCCTTATATTATTCGTCATAGGCTTCGTTATCCATACCCTTAAATAAGGTGGGTACGGAACAAGCCATATTGCCCTCGGCACATTCAAGGGAATTGGTTACCTTTACCTGCTTGTCAAGGCTGACACTGCCGTCATCCTTTACGGTAACATTCATGTGTCCTCCACCGTTTTGCATAAAGCTGTCTATCATATTTATGATATCATCAGCCTGCTTTTCCTTATCCATATAAATGCGCCTCCCTGTTATTTATTACTTGTCAAGATTTTCAAGGTCAAGATCAATGTCAAGATCCCCTGCAAATACCATGTCATCTTTACCAAGAGCACCTGGGATAATTGAGAAGGTATTTGAAATACCGTCCTGTGCATCCCTGAATGGAAGCTTGGCAACAGATGCAAGGGAAGCTACAGCACCATGGGAATCTCTTGAGTGCATTGGGTTAGCACCGGGAGCAAAAGGAACTCCTGCCTTTCTTCCGTCAGGTGTTGAGCCTGTGTTTTTACCATACATAACATTAGATGTAATGGTAAGGATTGATGTGGTTGGCTTACCGCCTCTGTAGGTGTGGTTAGCCTTAACATACTGCATAAATGTGTGTACAAGCTTTGCAGCCATTTTATCAACTCTGTCATCGTTGTTGCCGTACTTAGGGAAGTCACCCTCTACCTCGTAGTCAACTACAATGCCGTTTTCGTCACGGATAGTCTTAACCTTGGCATACTTAATTGCTGAAAGTGAGTCAGCTACTACAGAAAGTCCTGCAATACCTGTAGCAAACCAGCGTGTTACTTCCTTGTCATGGAGTGCCATCTGGAGCTTCTCGTAGCAGTACTTGTCGTGCATATAGTGAATAATGTTAAGTGCATTTACATATACACCTGCAAGCCACTTCATCATATCAAGATATTTTTCCATTACCTCGTCAAAGTCAAGGTACTCGGATGTGATAGGACGATACTTAGGACCTACCTGCTTTTTGGATACCTCATCAACACCGCCGTTAATAGCGTAAAGAAGACACTTAGCAAGGTTAGCTCTTGCACCGAAGAACTGCATTTCCTTACCTATACGCATGGAGGATACGCAGCAGGCAATGGCATAGTCATCACCGTGTGTTACTCTCATAAGGTCGTCATTCTCATACTGAATTGATGAAGTATTGATGGATGTCTTTGCACAGAAACGCTTGAAGTTTTCAGGCAGCCTTGTAGACCAGAGCACTGTCATATTAGGCTCAGGAGCTGTACCGATATTTTCAAGAGTGTGAAGATAACGGTAACTCATCTTTGTTACCATTGATCTGCCGTCAACACCCATACCGCCTATAGACTCGGTTACCCAAGTAGGATCACCTGAGAAAAGGCTGTTGTACTCAGGAGTACGTGCAAACTTAACAAGGCGGAGCTTCATAATGAAGTGATCAATAAACTCCTGTATCTCCTCCTCGGTGAATACACCGTTTGCAAGGTCACGTTCTGCATAGATGTCAAGGAATGTAGATGTACGACCAAGTGACATGGCAGCACCGTTCTGCTCCTTAACTGCTGCAAGATAGCCGAAGTATGTCCACTGAATAGCCTCCTGAACATTCTTTGCAGGCTGGGAAATATCATAGCCGTAGATTTCACCAAGCTTCTTAAGGTCCTCAAGGGCTCTTATCTGCTCGGAAAGTTCCTCTCTCTCACGGATAACGTCATCATACATTACACTTGATGTAGATGCCTTCTGATCCTGCTTATCTTCAATAAGTCTGTCAACACCGTAGAGAGCTACTCTTCTATAGTCACCGATGATACGTCCTCTGCCGTAGGCATCAGGAAGACCTGTAATAATGTGGTTTGAACGGCATGCACGTATCTCAGGTGTGTATACATCAAATACACCTGCATTGTGTGTCTTGCGGTGTATTGTAAAGTTTTCAACCACTTCAGGGTCAACTGTGTAACCATTGTCGGAACAAGCCTTCACTGCCATACGGATACCGCCGTAGGGCTGAAGTGAACGTTTAAAAGGCTTATCGGTCTGGAAGCCAACAATCTTTTCCTTTGACTTGTCAAGATATCCTGGGCCGTGGGATGTGATAGTGGATATTATCTTTGTATCCATATCAAGGACACCACCTGCCTCACGCTCTTTTTTGCTAAGCTCCAGTACCTGATTCCAAAGCTCGGTAGTTGCCTTGGTAGGGCCTGCAAGGAAGGACTCATCACCGTCGTATGGAGTGTAGTTGCGCTGAATAAAGTCCCTTACGTTGATCTCCTCTTCCCAAAGACCGCCTGTAAAGCCTTGCCATTGTGTTTTCATGTTTAAAATCTCCTTCTTGTTCAATTGGTTATAAACTTCTCTGTAAAATATTATATATATTTTATTCCCCATAGTCAAGGAAAGCTATCGCTGAAAAATGTGGAAAATTTAACGATATTTTTAATATT
The DNA here is from genome assembly GCA_949293325.1 of uncultured Eubacteriales bacterium. Lineage (GTDB taxonomy): Bacteria > Bacillota > Clostridia > Lachnospirales > CAG-274 > CALWRD01. The sequence continues at coordinate 12,567 of CASFCZ010000075.1, forward strand.
TTTTATGAAAACAGACGATAATTATTATCAATTAGAAGAAAATTGCGGAGAGTTATTGACATAAGTCAAAAACTGTTTTATAATAGTTAGCGGAGACTTTCTGAAGGAGTTGATTTTATGAAAAATGAGACTTTTATTGTTACAGGTATGACATGTAGTGCCTGCGCAGCCGCAGTGGAAAGAAGTGTCAGACACCTTGAGGGTGTGGATACTGCCGATGTAAATTTTGCTGCGGAAAAGCTGAAGGTTATATATAATGAAGAAACACTGACTAAGGATGATATTTTCAGTGCCGTTGCCCAGGCAGGCTACGGTCTTAGTGAGGATACCGGACCGGTGGATAAAAACAGTGAGCTTATGGCAATGCGCCGACGCCTGTATCCTGCCTTTATATTCGGCGGAGCAGTGTTTTATATATCAATGGGTCATATGGTGGGACTGCCTGTGCCATCTTTTATGGAGCCGTCGGCACATCCACTTACCTTTGCCCTTGTGCAGCTTATACTTTTGCTCCCCGTGCTTTTTGTAGGCAGAGATTACTATAGGATAGGTATAAAGACACTCCTTAAGGGTGCCCCTAATATGGACAGCCTTATTGCAATAGGTACGGGAGCGGCACTTGTTTACAGTCTGGTTTCTACCTTTGAAATATATATGGGAGATGCCTCAAAGGTACACAGCCTTTACTTCGAGTCCGCTGCAATGATACTTGCCCTTATTATGCTGGGCAAATATTTTGAGGCGAGGGGAAAAGCACGTACCTCAGATGCCATTAAAAAGCTTATGGATTTAAGCCCCAAGACAGCCCTCCTTGTTTCAGGGGAGGAGATACCCTCTGCACAGCTTAAGCCCGGGGATGAGGTTATAGTCAGGCCGGGACTTGCAGTACCCTCTGACGGAGTTATAATAAAGGGCTCTACCAGCATTGATGAATCCCTCCTTACAGGTGAAAGTATGCCTGTAAAAAAGGATGTGGGGGATAGTGTAACCGGTGGCAGTATCAATAAAAACGGACTTATAAATGTAAGGATAACAAGGACAGGTGCAGATACCGCCCTCAGCCATATTATCAGGCTTGTTGAGGAGGCACAGGGCAGTAAAGCACCGATTTCAAGGCTTGCAGATAAGGTGGCAGGTGTCTTTGTTCCTACGGTTATGACCATAGCCGCCATAGCTGCTATTTTGTGGATTATCTCAGGAGAAAGTATTGAGTTTGCTGTAAGGATATTTGTATCGGTACTGGTTATTGCCTGCCCCTGTGCCCTGGGACTTGCTACACCTACTGCTATTATGGTAGGTACCGGTAGGGGCGCTTCGGGAGGTATACTTATTAAGGGTGGTGCAGTCCTTGAAACTGCACATAAGGTAAATGCCGTTGTACTGGATAAGACGGGTACCGTAACCGAAGGTCATCCAAGGGTAACGGATACGGTTATATTAAATAATATGGACAGGAATTATGTGCTTTCCCTTTGTGCAGCAGCGGAAAAGGGCTCCGAGCATCCCCTTGCAGCTGCAATAGCAGATACTGTACCTGTAAAATCCGCCCCTGAAAGCTTTGAAAACTTTGTGGGCAAAGGTATAAGGGCTATGGTTGAGGGAAAGTCGGTGGCAATAGGTAACCTTAAGCTGATGAATGAGCTGGATATATCAGGCTTTGACCCTACTCAGGCTGATGAGTTGGCATCAAAGGGCTGTACAGTGGTATATGCTGCTGTTGATGGCTCTGCTGCTGCCCTTATCGGTATTAAGGACCCTGTCAAGAGTGACAGCCACAGAGCAGTGGAAACACTGGGTAAAATGGGTATTGATGTATATATGCTTACAGGTGACAGCTTTGCAACGGCAAAGGCAATAGCTGCCGAGGCAGGTATAACAAATATTAAGGCGGAGGTTATGCCTGAGGATAAGTCAGCCTTTGTAAAGGCTCTGCAACAGAAGGGACTTACAGTGGCAATGGTAGGTGATGGTATAAACGATGCTCCTGCACTGGCACAGGCTGATGTGGGTATAGCAATAGGCAGTGGCACCGATGCAGCCATTGAGTCTGCGGATATAGTTCTTATGCATAATTCCCTCACAGATGTATGCAATGCCATTGATTTGAGCCGTGCAACAATACGCAATGTCAAGGAAAATCTTTTCTGGGCATTTTTCTATAATACCGTAGGTATCCCTGTTGCAGCAGGTCTTTTGTATATCTTCGGAGGACCTCTCCTTAACCCGATGATAGGTGCGGCAGCAATGAGCTTAAGTTCTGTCAGTGTGGTAAGTAATGCCTTGAGATTAAGGGGCTTTAAATTTAAGTATAAGGCTGATATAATATCAGTTAATGAAAATAAAACAAGTGAACCAAAGGAGGATGTACCTATGAAAAAAGTAAATATTGAAGGTATGATGTGTATGCACTGCGTATCCCATGTGGAAAAGGCTCTTTCAGCCCTTGAGGGCGTTGAGGAGGTAAAGGTTAGCCTTGATGATAAATGTGCCATGGTCAGCGGCAATGTAAGTGATGATGCCATTAAGGCTGCCGTTGCAGAGGCCGGCTATACAGTAACAGGTATAGAATAAAGAGGGAAGGACGCTCCTGAAACGG
>CASFCZ010000076.1 GCA_949293325.1 uncultured Eubacteriales bacterium
GCAGTTTTTGAGTTCTCCTGCATAAACCATATTATTTACGTCTGTACCGTAGTAAAACTTTCTGTTAAGGTGATCTACCTGTACACGAAGGTAAATCTTTCCTTGTGGTATATCAGGTATTTGTTCTATTATTTCCTCACCATGGTTTCTGTTTATTACAAGCTCAAGGGTACGGGTTCCGTTTCTCATACATAAGGAAAAACGTGCATAGGTAGCAGTAGAATAGTAGCATGTAATGCCTGCCTGTTCATTACCCTCGGGTGAAAATTCAAGGAGTGTTTCTGCACTGTAACAAAGTTCCTCTTCTCTGTGAAGAAGTGTATTTTTTGCCCTTATTTCATACAATTCTCCGGGAGAGGTATATATTCTGGCCCAACCAGGTCTTTCTGTAAGGGAAAAGTTTTTTAAATCTGGATTTCTTACAAATTCCCAGTTTAAATTAAGATCTTTATTCTCAAAGTCATCAAATACAAATGGATAATAAACTGTTTGGGGCAGATCCGGAGCCGTCTGTGATGTACTGGGGCCATTACCATTATTGATTGTAAACCAGCTATCATCTGTCCATTGTACAGCATCCAGGGCTGTTTCCCTGCCGATGGTGGTATATTTTCCGTTATTGGGTCTTCCACATAAATAGGTTACCCACCAGTCACCCTTCTGTGTCTGAACCAACTTACCATGTCCGGCGCGTTGTATGGAAGCGTTTGGATTTGTTTGCCGCATTACAGGGTTATATGGTGATGGTACATACGGACCAAAGAGTGAAGTAGAACGGCCAACATTTATACCATGTCCGTACCCTGTACCTCCCTCTGCTAAAATGGCATAGTAATAGCCATTCCTTTTTAAAATATGGGGACCCTCAGGGCAACGCTCCCCGGTACCCTGCCATACCTGTATTGGTTCTCCTGTAACTTTTGTACAGTCATCACTTATTGGTACAATTGTTATACCGGGTGCAATTATCATATAATGTTTACCATCGTCATCAATAAAATGAGAAGGATCAATGTTGTCAACGGGAAGAATAAATGGCTTTGAATAAGGACCTTCGGGTTTATCTGATGTCATCATAAGTTGACAACGCATCGGGCCATTACTTTTATCATCCCTGTTAAAACGTAATGTAGCAAAGATATAAAACTTCCCATTGTAATAAGATATATCAGGAGCCCATATTCCTCTTGAATCTTTTATTTCTGAAAGATCAAGATATTCATTGTTATTGATCGCATGTCCAATTATATTCCAGTGTACAAGATCTGTGGAATGGGAAATTGGTATCGCAGGAAAGTATTGAAAGCTGGAATTTACCATATAATAATCATTACCTACCCTTATTACAGATGGATCAGGGAAAAAACCACGTTTTACAGGATTATGGTATATGTTACTCATTTTTTCACCTCAGTTGTTTATAATAAATATATTATTAGTAATTTTTTTTTCCTCTTAAATTGAGTTTATCATAAAACAGGGAAATATACAATTATGCACAGGGCACAAAAAAGAGCGGCTGCATAAGCAACCGCCCTAAGAAATATATTAATTGAGAATTACTTACCTGCAAGCTTCTTATAGCCTTCAAGTCTTCTCTTAGCATCTGCAGCACAGTGGTTGAAGAGTTCCTCAGCAACATCTGGGAATGCCTTAGCAAGTGAAGCATAACGTACTTCACCCTTAATGAATTCCATAAAGTCAGCTGTAGGTTCCTTAGAATCAAGTGTGAATACTTCACCCTCTGGATTATATCTGTAAAGCTGCCAGTAACCACAGTCAACAGCCTTCTTAGCCTCAATATGGAAGTTTGTTCTGAGTCCATGGTTGATACATGGTGAGTAAGCGATAATAAGTGAAGGTCCCTTGTATGCTTCAGCTTCCTTAAGAGCCTTAATTAACTGGTTCTTGTCAGCACCCATACATACCTGAGCAACATATACATAACCATAGCTCTTAGCAATCATACCAAGGTCTTTCTTACGTACTCTCTTACCTGCAGCAGCAAACTTAGCAATAGCAGCAGCAGGAGTAGCCTTAGAAGCCTGTCCACCTGTGTTAGAGTAAACCTCTGTATCGAATACGAATACGTTTACATCCTCGCCTGAAGCAAGTACATGGTCAAGACCGCCGAAACCGATATCGTAAGCCCAACCGTCGCCACCGAAGATCCACTGGCTCTTCTTAACAAGCATATCTGTGTGATCAAGAACATACTTGCAATCATCACAGTTAGCACCTGCAGCTTCAATAGCAGCAACAAGTGCAGCTGATGTAGCCTTAGACTCTTCGCCTTCGTTCATAGTATCAAGCCAAGCCTGAGCAGCAGCCTTAACGTCGCCATCTGCATTAGCTGCGATAGCTTCAACGTGTGACTTAAGCTTTTCTCTCTGCTGCTTAACACCTGTATACATACCTAAACCAAACTCAGCATTATCCTCGAAAAGTGAGTTACACCAAGCAGGACCCTGTCCCTTATGGTTTGTTGTATATGGGGTTGAAGGAGCTGAACCACCCCAGATTGAAGAACAACCTGTAGCGTTAGCGATGTACATTCTATCACCGAAGAGCTGAGTAATAACTCTTGCATAAGCAGTTTCTGCACAACCACCGCAGGAACCGGAGAATTCAAGTAATGGCTGCTCGAACTGGCTACCCTTTACAGTAAACTTGTTCTCTGGATTTTCCTTTGGAGAAAGTGTCATTGCATAATCCCAAGCTGCAATCTGGTCTTCCTGACTTTCAATAGGCTTCATAGAAAGTGCAGTTTCCTTAGCAGGACAGCTGCATACACAGTTGCCACAGCCTGTACAGTCAAGAGTATCTACCTGGATAACAAACTTGTATCCGGCTTCCTTACCCTTACCATCAAGCATCTTCATACCTGCTGGAGCATTAGCAGCCTCTTCCTCTGTAAGAAGGAAAGGTCTGATAGCTGCGTGTGGACATACAAATGCACACTGGTTACACTGTATACACTTTGAAGGATCCCACTCAGGAACATCAACAGCAATACCTCTCTTTTCATAAGCTGCTGTACCATGCTCAAATGTACCATCTTCAATACCCTTGAATGCAGATACAGGAAGTGTATCACCCTTCTGAGCATTCATAACGTCAACTATGTTCTTGATGAATGCAGGTCTTTCAGCTGTAGCAGCAGCTTCTGTATCAACAGCATTAGCCCAGCTAGCAGGTATTTCTACCTTGTGGAAGCCTACAGCACCCTCATCAACAGCAGCATAGTTCATATTAACAATCTTTTCGCCCTTCTTACCGTAGGACTTAACGATGAATTCCTTCATGTACTTAATAGCATCATCCTTAGGAATGATTTCTGTAATCATGAAGAATGCGGACTGAAGAACCATGTTAAATTTGTTACCAAGACCAATCTTCTTACCAATATCAACAGCGTCGATGGTGTAGAAGTTGATATGCTTGTTAGCAAGATCTCTCTTAACGTTAGCTGGGAGATGCTTGTCAAGTTCTTCATCAGACCAGATAGTATTTAAAAGGAAGCTACCGCCGTCCTTAAGGTTTGAAGTCATATCATACTTATTCAAGTATGCCTGCTGATGACATGCAACAAAGTCAGCTGTATCAATAAGATATGGTGAACGGATTGGGCTCTTACCAAATCTTAAGTGAGAGTTAGTGATACCGCCTGACTTCTTTGAGTCATAAGCGAAATATGCCTGCGCATACATATCTGTATGATCACCAATAATCTTGATAGAGTTCTTGTTAGCACCAACGGTACCATCTGAACCAAGACCCCAGAAGAGGCAGTTTGTTGTACCCTCAGGTGTAACATCAACAGCAGGTCCTCTCTCTAAAGAGTGACCTGTAACATCATCATTGATTGCAAGTGTAAAGCCATTCTTTGGTGTAGGAGCATCAAGGTTAGCATATACAGCAATGATGTCAGCAGGAGTAGTATCCTTTGAACCAAGACCGAAACGACCACCTACGATAACAGGAGTTCTGTCTGAATTGTAGAATGCGTTAACAACATCCTGATAAAGAGGTTCGCCCTGTGAACCTGGCTCCTTTGTTCTGTCAAGAACAGCAATCTTCTTACATGTTTCAGGGATTGCTTCAAGGAACTTTTCAACAACGAAAGGTCTGTAAAGGTGAACATTAACAAGACCGAGCTTTTCGCCCTTTGCAGCAAGATAATCAATTGTACCTGCGATTGTATCACAGATAGAACCCATAGCTACGATAACCTTTTCTGCATCAGGTGCACCATAGTAATTGAAAAGCTTGTAATCTCTGCCTGTAAGCTTGCTGATTTCGCCCATGTATTCCTCAACTACAGCAGGTACTGCATCGTAGAATGGATTACATGCCTCACGAGCCTGGAAGAAAATATCAGGGTTCTGAGCAGTACCCCTTGTGCATGGGTGCTCAGGGTTAAGAGCATGCTGCTTGAATGCCTTTACAGCATCCATATCTACAAGCTTAGCTAAATCATCATAGTCAAGTACTTCAATCTTCTGAATTTCATGTGAAGTACGGAAACCATCAAAGAAGTGCATAAATGGTACTCTTGATTTGATAGCTGAGAGGTGAGCAACAGCACCTAAGTCCATAACCTCCTGTACGCTTGAGGAGGCAAGCATAGCAAAACCTGTCTGACGGCAAGCCATTACATCGGAATGATCACCAAAAATATTAAGAGCATGGCTAGCTACACAACGTGCACTTACATGAAGTACACATGGAAGGAGCTCACCTGCAATCTTATACAGGTTAGGGATCATAAGGAGTAAGCCCTGGGAAGCTGTATAAGTAGTAGTTAAAGCACCTGCTGCAAGTGAGCCGTGTACTGTACCGGCAGCACCTGCCTCTGACTCCATTTCTACAACCTTAACAGTCTGTCCGAAAATGTTCTTTTTTCCTCTGGCTGCCCATTCATCTACATGCTCAGCCATAGGAGAGGATGGTGTAATTGGGTAAATACCGGCAACTTCTGTAAATGCGTAGGACACTTCAGCAGCAGCCTGGTTACCATCCATAGTTTTCATAACCTTTGACATTTCATAATCCTCCTTGTCAAAATTATAATTTAACGGCGCATAAAACCGTAAAATAATAAATATTATGCAAAAGCAAAATATTTTATACTTTATTATAGCAAGTTTGTGCAAAATAGTAAATAACCTTTTTTGAAGAATTTAAAAAAACTTTTGAAAAAATTTTTGTCAATACTGGTTAAATTAAAAGAAATGATTTATAATGATTATAACATAATGCAGTTGAATGTTTTTGGGGAAAAATATGAATAATAGAGAAAAAATTATTTATAACAGGATAAATTACAGCTTTATTTCTGATTACGAGAGGGAATATATGTTGATGGATAGAAGGGACAGGCAGAATGTAATTTTCTATTGTACATCAATGTACAGACGTTGGTTTTATTCTGCCCTTGTATCAAATACAATGGTCAATCCTGCCAGTTTCTGTTATTATTTATCGGAAAAGAAAATTCCGGTAATTTATCCCGTTACCTTTGATGGAACATGTTGTTTGAAAGAAAAAATTTTGGATATAGATGTTGATACGCATTATATACTTGAGGATATATTTACCGTAAAAAAGGAAGCCTATAATGGCATACGTGTCACAGATGAACGGGTAGAAAAATCTACAGAGCTTAATTTAACGAAGAAATTAAATTTGCAAGATCCGTTTTATCTTGTTTTTTTACTTGAATTGATTGAAAAACTTGGTATTATATCCACTATGCCTTCTATTAATACACGGGTTTATATTGATGTACAAACAGATAAGAGGATAAATATGAGCATGATACTCCAAGCTGCCTGTGAGATAACTGCTGATAAATTTAATATGGTGCTTGAAGGTGATTATATTACGCCGAAGGATATATTTTACCTTATTAAATCGGAAACTGCCGTGGATAAATTAGCAGAGTATGTGCTGGAGGCGGCAGGTATATACAATTCAGCAGATATACTGGCAAAGGATATATCTCAGTGTAGTGGATATGAAAAGGCAGTGTATTTACTTATAAATAAGCTGATACCGGTTATTGAAAGGGACTTTATTACGGTCTTTTCCTTTTATCTGAGACTTATTAAGCCATTATATACTCAAAGGTACTGTATGAAGCGTGAAATGGAAATGATTAGGGAATTGCTGTCAGGCAAGTATTCAAAAGATGAAAAAGACAGCCGTATTTACCGTTGTCCTACAATGTACTTTCTGACATTTTTGGGGTCAGAACTCACTAATAGCCCTTATAACAACATTCAGGGATATATTTTTAATAAGGTAGATCCAGAACTTCTTCTTGTTAGTATTGACCAACAGATGCAATTAATGGACAATCCTGAAGAAAAAATCAAAACAGTATATACTATTAAATTAAACTGCCCAAAACTATCTGAAGATAGTTACTGTGTAAAATTTTTATCAGATACAGTTATTAATGAAGTTTGGGGAGAAATATACAGAATTTTTAACTTTGAATCTCAACTTAAAAATTGTAAGGTTAAGTTTTGTTTTGACACGTCGGAACTACATGTAAGGGATACTTATTTTTCATCTGATGAAGTTGGAGATAAAAGTTGTTTTACTGCAAAGTTATCTGATCTTGTAGAGCATATAGGTCAACATTTAACTTGCATAACTTATATTAGTACCCTTAACGGAGTTTTATCAGAAAAAATTGTGTGTAACATGGATGTAATTGATATATCTCAGGACAGAGAGGGTCACTTTTATCCTGTTGTGGTAAAAAAATGATATTTTTTTTAAAAACTTGTTAAAAAGTTATTGACAATGTAAGAAAGTTGTGGTAATCTATTATAGCTGTCGCAAGACAAGCAAAAACTTCTAAAGTCTGAACATTGAAAACTAAATAATCGGAAATGAAAAATTACTCTTTCCCTGTCAAATTTCTAATAAATAGAAATGATGATAAAGTCATAAGATGGACTTAAAACATCTTGTCAGTAGTTTAAGAGCTACAAACTTTTTATTCGAGAGTTTGATCCTGGCTCAGGATGAACGCTGGCGGCGTGCCTAACACATGCAAGTCGAGCGGAGTTATTAAGAAAGCTTGCTTTTTTAATAACTTAGCGGCGGACGGGTGAGTAACGCGTGGGTAACCTGCCCTACACAGAGGGATAACAGTTAGAAATGACTGCTAATACCTCATAAGCTCACACTGTGGCATCACAGAGTGAGAAAAGATTT
>CASFCZ010000077.1 GCA_949293325.1 uncultured Eubacteriales bacterium
AGCAGAGGGCTTTGGAATGATTGCCTCTGAGTATGGAATAAAGCATATATCAAGTCCTGTTACCAAGGCTTATCTTGAGGAATACGGAGAAGTGATTATAGCTAAGAATGCAGTGGAAGTTATGGCTGATATTTAAAAAAAGCAGTGAGGCTTTTATAAGCCCACTGCTTTTTTGTGTCAGTTATGCTTTCTGTATCCTGTTTTTATATCCACCCTATTTTTCAGCTCTCTGCCCTCTCCATATCTTTTGAGGTTATCAACTGATATATCTATTATTCTTTCAAGGGTCTTACGGAGATGGAAAAAGCCTGATATATGTGGTGTAATAACGGCATTTGGTATTTTCCACAGCCTGTGGTTGGGTGGAAGTGGCTCAGGATCGGTAACATCAAGCCCTGCTCCTTCAAAGTGACCTGCCTCAAGAAGGTCGCATAATGCCTCTGTATCTATGGCGTTGCCCCTTCCTACATTAAGGATTACACTGCCTGCTTTGGTCAGCTCCAGCCTTCTTCGGTCAAGTATGTGATCAGTCTGGGCATTACCCGGAAGGGAAAGGGAAATTATATCTGCCCTTGGCAGTAGCCTGTCAAGGTCCTCAGTGGTGTAAAGTTCGTCACAGTAGTGTGGCTTTTGGGCAGGTGTACGCTTGACACCTATTACATAGCCACCAAGTGCCTTTATTTTACGTGCAAAGTCGCCGCCTATATCTCCCATGCCTACAACAAGGGTAACAGCGCCTTCTATTGATGTTACACTGCCTTCGGAGCGCCATATTCCCATATTTTGATTGTCCCTGTAAAGGTACAGTTTTTTCTTTATTTCAAGGAGCATGCCAAGCAAATGCTCTGATATGGCAAGACCATAAGCCCCTGATGCGTTGGTCAGAAGTATACCTTCATTTATAAGGTGGGTGTATCCTTCGGTACCTGCAGAGTTAAGCTGAAGCCATTTAAGGCTTTTGCAGAGTTTAAGTTTGTCCCTGTCAATATTACCTATTATTATTTCTGCATCCCTTATATCATTATCCCTTACAGCTTCACCTGAGGTATATATAATTTGGGCAGAGGGCATTGCAGATTGGATTTTTGCCTTCTCCAGGTCATTTACAGGTATTAATACTAAAATTTTCACTTTATCACCTTTTTCTTTTTCTGAACGGAAAAGCCAAACTTGCCAAGTTTTTTCCCCAGTGTATAGTATTCACCGTGGGAATATGCAATGGGGTTTGAGGCGGCAAAGTCAAATCTTCCGCTTTCTTCCATATATTTTTCATCAGCCTGTACACCTACTATTTCCGCAAGGAACATTGTATGGGTGCCCAGAGGAAGCTCCTGCTTTACTCTGCACTCAATATTTATAGGGCTTTCTTCAATAACAGGACAGCTTACATGAAGTCCCTTGCCCTTTGTCAGTTTCATTTCCTTAAACTTGTCATAGTCAGAGCCTGAACGGACACCACACCAGTCCGTTGCAAAGGCAAGATCTTCGGTGGTTATATTTATTACAAATTCTCCGCTGTTTTTTATTATATTGTATGAATGTCTTTGGGGTCTTACGGAAATATAAGTCATTGCAGGGTCGGAGTTAACTATGCCTGTCCATGCAACGGTAAGTATATTGCTGTTTTCCATTGTGCCGCAGGAAACCATTACCGCAGGTATCGGGTAAAGTATGGTTCCAGGCTTCCATTCTTGCTTACTCATATCTTATCTCCTTTCTCCTTATACTGCTTTATTATATTATACACAAAATAAATTTGCAATTGATATTGTATTGAAATAATGATAAAATCATAGTGTATTATCAGCTTGAGAGGTCGTTTATATGAATTTACCTGAAAAATATGCACAGCGTATGAAAAATATGCTTGGTGATGACTATGATAAATATTTGCAGAGCCTGGAAGAAAGGCGTTATTGTGGCTTACGGGCAAATACTCTGAAAATTTCACCGGAAAGACTTAAATCCATGGTGGACTGGGAGCTTGAGCCCGTTAAGTGGTGCGATTGCGGCTTTTATTATAACGAGGAGATCCGCCCTGCAAAACATCCCTTTTATAATGCGGGTCTTTACTATATACAGGAGCCTTCTGCCATGTCCACAGGTGCGGCTATAGATATTCAGCCCGGGGACAGGGTTCTTGACCTGTGTGCGGCTCCAGGAGGAAAAAGCACCCAGGCGGCTGCAAAGCTTAAGGGAGAAGGGGTTCTTGTAAGTAATGATATAAGTGCCTCAAGATGTAAGGCTTTGCTTAAAAATATTGAGGTATGCGGCGTTAAAAATGCCGTTATTACAAATGAAACTCCTGATAAGCTTTCAGACAGATTTCAGGGATTTTTTAACAAAATAATTGTGGATGCCCCCTGTAGTGGTGAGGGTATGTTCCGTAAAGATGATGCAGCTGTACGCAGCTGGGAAGAACATAAAAGCGAGGTTTGTTGCGACCTTCAGAGAAATATTCTTAAAAATGCCGCAAAAATGCTGACTAACGGAGGTATAATAGCCTATTCTACCTGTACCTTTGCCCCTGAGGAGGACGAGGGTATGATTTGGGAGTTCCTTTCGGAAAATAGGGATTTTGAACTACTTGAGGTGGATAAATCCCTTGGCTTTGATGACGGCAGACCCGATTGGGTGGAAAATGGCGGAGAGGAACTGAAAAAATGCGGAAGATTATGGCCCTATAAGGTAAAGGGAGAAGGACATTTTCTTTGCCTTATGGGTAAAAAGGGTGCACCTATAAGACCAATGCCGGGACAACAGAAGTCTGTACCTGACAAGGAACTTGCGGATTTCTATGACTTTTGCAGTAAGTATCTTAATTTTACACCAAAGCCCCCCTTTGTTATACATGGCAGCTCCCTTATGGCAGTCCCTGATATTCTGCCTGATTTAAGGGGCTTAAGGGTAATGCGCAGCGGCTTGTATATAGGTGAGATGAAGAAAAACAGATTTGAACCCAGTCAGGCATTTGCCATGACCCTGACAAAGGAGGATGCAAAACTTACAGTTGACTTTGACCTTAAGGATGAGGGACTTAAAAAGTACCTGAGAGGTGACAGCTTTGAAGTGGATTGCAGGGATGGCTGGGCGCTGGTATGTGTATGCGGTTATCCCCTTGGCTGGGGCAAGGTGCAAAGGGGCAGGCTTAAAAATAAGTACCTGCCAAGTTGGATGAATAATTGATGGTGAGGTAATACTATGGATTTTTTACCTGTATGCAGGGAAGATATGGATAAAAGAGGTTGGGATGAGCTGGACTTTGTGCTTATTACCGGGGATGCCTATATAGATCATCCCTCCTTTGGTGCTGCAATAATATCAAGGGTGCTGGAGAGTAAGGGTTACAGGGTGGGCATTATTCCCCAACCTGACTGGCATGATAACAATGCCTTTAAGGTGCTGGGTAAACCAAGGCTTGCCTTTCTTGTTACAGGGGGTAATATTGACTCTATGGTCAATCATTATTCCGTTGCTAAAAAGCGCAGGGATAAGGATTTATATTCCCCCGGAGGTAAAATGGGTTTAAGACCTGACAGGGCAACCATTGTCTATTGTCAGAAATTAAGGGAAATATATAAGTATGAGGTACCTATTATGATAGGGGGTCTTGAGGCAAGCTTAAGACGTCTTTCCCACTATGATTACTGGGATAATAAGGTGCGCCGTTCCATTCTGCTGGATTCCCAGGCTGACCTCCTTATGTTCGGTATGGGAGAACATCAGATAGTTGAACTTGCAGAGGCCCTTGACAGTGGTATCCAGGCTAAGGATATTACCTTTGTACGGGGTACGGTATATAAAACAAAGACCCTTGAAAATATTTACGATGATTATGTCCTGCTGCCTTCCTATAAGGAAGTTACGGAGGATAAGCATAAGTATGCGGAAAGCTTTTTACAGCAATATAACAATACGGATGCAATAACAGCGTCCCTGCTTGTTGAGCCATATAAGGACTGTTATGTGGTGCAGAATAAGCCCCCTCTGCCTTTAAGCCAGTCAGAGTTTGACTATAGCTACGGCCTGCCATATATGAGAAATTATCACCCTATGTATGAGGACATGGGCGGTGTGCCTGCCATTGAGGAGGTTAAGTTCAGTATTATCAGCAACAGAGGCTGTTTTGGCAGCTGTAACTTCTGTGCCCTTGCTTTTCATCAGGGCAGAGTAATACAGGCACGCAGTCATCAGTCAATTATAAACGAGGCAAAAAAGATTATATGGGATCCTGATTTCAAGGGCTATATTCATGATGTGGGAGGCCCTACGGCAAACTTCCGTGCTCCTGCCTGTGATAAACAGCTTACAAAGGGCGCCTGTAAGGACAGGCAGTGCCTTTTTCCTACTCCCTGTAAAAATCTTAAGGTAGATCACAGGGACTATACGAAGCTTCTCAGGGAATTAAGGGAACTTGATGGTGTCAAAAAGGTATTTGTAAGATCAGGTATCAGGTATGACTACCTTATTTATGATAAGGACGATACATTCTTTAATGAACTTTGTAAATATCATATCAGCGGACAGCTTAAGGTTGCTCCCGAACATATTTCTCCCCGCGTCCTGGAAAAGATGGGTAAGCCCGGCAGGGATGTGTATGACCGTTTTGTTAAAAAGTTTTATGAAATAAACCATAAAATAGGCAAAGAACAGTATCTTGTGCCATATCTTATGAGCTCACATCCGGGCAGTGATCTTAAGGCGGCGGTGGAGCTTGCGGAATATCTCAGGGATCTGGGGTATATGCCCCAGCAGGTTCAGGACTTTTATCCAACACCAGGAACCCTTTCCACCTGTATGTTCTATACGGAGATGGATCCACGTACCATGACAAAGGTGTACGTGCCTAAAAATCCTCACGAAAAGGCAATGCAGAGGGCACTTATTCAGTACAGACTGCCACGTAACTATGACCTTGTAAATGAGGCGCTTCATAAGGCAGGCAGAACGGATCTTATAGGCTTTGACAAGCACTGCCTTATAAGGCCCAAAAAGCAGGAGGCTATCCGCAGACATAAGGAAGAAAAGGAAAGAAAGCCTGTTAAAAAGAAAAAGACCATCAGGAATATTCATAAGAAAAAGAACTGAAATTAATGCCATGCAAATTTTGTTGATTATGCCATGTTGCCGTGGTATAATTTAATGGTATGATTATATAACGATGTACAAACGCTTTGTTTCGGAGGTGCAGCTGTGTCCGGTTTATTTATTACTATGGAAGGTACAGACGGAGCCGGTAAGACCACACAGATAAATATGCTTAAGGAAAGCCTTGACAGCAGAGGCTATCATGTTGTGTGTGTGAGGGAGCCGGGAGGAACACCCATAGGCGAAAAAATAAGGAATATTATAATTGATAAGGAAAACGGCGAAATGTGCAATATGACAGAGGCACTGCTCTATGCTGCTGCCAGGGCACAGCTTGTTCAGGAGGTTATTCTCCCTGTCCTTAACGATGGGGGAGTTGTGATTTCCGACAGGTTTGTTGATTCAAGCCTTGTATACCAGGGCTACGCAAGGGGTATGGGAGAAAGAAGAATAAAAAATCTCAACAGATATGCAATAGAGGATCTTGAGCCGGATATAACCTTTTTCCTAAAGCTTAAGCCGGAGGACGGTCTTAAAAGAAAACGTTCCCAGGCAGAGCTTGACAGGATAGAGTCTGAAAACTTTAACTTCCATCAGCGTGTATATGACGGCTATGTAAGCCTTGCAAGACGCAATAAGAAACGTATCAGGATGCTGGATGCCCTTAAGGATCCGCACGTGATACATGATGAGATAATAAATGAGATAGATAAGCTCCTTGATTGGTAGGTTAGGCCTTATGTATGACTATAATTCGGTTGTAGGCAACGACATGATAATAAAGAGCCTGAAGCTTGCAGTAAAAAATAACAGGATAAACCATGCCTATATATTCGACGGACCAAGGGGAAGCGGCAAACGCACCCTTGCAAACACATTTGCAAAGACCCTTAACTGTGAAAGGGGAGGAAGTTCCCCCTGCGGTGAGTGTATAAGCTGTCAGACCTTTGAAAGCGGCAATAACCCTGATATTATCTATGTCAGACGCAGTGAAGGGGAAAGGGAGATAAAGGTAGATACGGTCAGGAACCTTATTAATAAAAATATTGAGGTAAAGCCCTATCGTTACAGATACAAGGTATTTATTATCGAAGATGCGGATACTATGAACCCTGCGGCACAGAATGCCTTTTTAAAAACTCTGGAAGAACCTCCTGAGTATGGCGTTTTTCTCTTGCTTACGGAAAATTATAATAAACTTCTGGTAACTGTCCTTTCAAGATGTCAGCACTTTAAGCTGCAAAGTATTCCTGCACCACTGATAAGGGATTATCTTTCCCAGAAAAAGGGGATATCTCAGGAAAAATCCCTTCTTGCCTCCCTTTATGCCCAGGGAAGTATAGGCAGGGCAATGGAGCTGGCAGACAATGAGGAGTTCAACAGCCTCAGAACAAAGGTAATGGATATGACAGTGGCTCTCCTTGAAGGGGATCTTATAGGTATGTATGAGCTTGCCGCCTCTGCGGAGGAATACAAGGACAGGGTGGATACTTTTCTCAGCATTATGTATCTGCTTTACAGGGATTGCCTTGTATATAGCCAGACAAATAAAAAGGAGCTTGTAATACAGTCTGATAAGATGGATGTTATCAGACGTATATGTAACCTACTGGATACAAGAAGACTTATCAGGGGTTGTGAGCTGATAAATGAGGCAGCAGAATCAATAAGGAGACGAGGCGATTTTCAGCTTGTAATTGAAAATCTTTTTTTTAGGTTAAAGGAGAAATAGGTATGTTGGTACTTGGTGTCAGGTTTAAAAAGGCGGGTAAGATATATTACTTTGAGCCTTTAGAGGAAAAATGTGAACAGGGCGAAGCGGTTATTGTCGAAACAGCCCGTGGAATAGAGTATGGTATAGTGGAGCTTCCTGAAAAGGAGGTTTCAGAGGACGAACTTGTATTACCCCTTAAAAAGGTAATAAGAGTTGCCACTAAGGAGGATAAGGAAGTATACGAGGCTAACAAGGCAAGGGAAAAGGAAGCCTTTGATATTTGTCTTGAAAAGATAGCCAAGCACAAGTTGGATATGAAGCTGGTGGATGCTGAGATAACCTTTGACGGCAATAAGATGATATTCTATTTTACTTCAAGCGGCAGGGTTGACTTCAGGGAACTGGTAAAGGACCTTGCATCTGTATTCAGGGTAAGGATAGAGCTGAGACAGATAGGTGTAAGGGATGAGGCAAAAATGCTCAACGGTATAGGTATCTGCGGCAGATCCCTTTGCTGTGCCACATTTTTAGGTGACTTTCATCCTGTAAGTATAAAGATGGCTAAGGATCAGGGACTTTCTTTAAATCCGACCAAAATATCAGGTATCTGCGGAAGGCTTATGTGCTGTCTTCAGTACGAGCAGGAGGCATACGAACACCTTATCAAAGCCCTTCCAAGGGAGGGTGATATAATCAGTACCCCTGAGGGTGAGGGTGAGGTGCTCAGTGTCAATGTGCTTAAGCAGACTATAAAGGCGGCTGTGCGTCCTGATCCGAAGCAGGATGTACACGTAAGTTACTTTGCACCTGAGGAGATTAAGATAATTAGGCGTAAACGCAAGGGTAAGGATGAGTCCCATTCAAAAGAGGAACTGAAGGATATACTGGACTGATGACTAAGGTAAATATTAATCCCCATGAAAGAGTGGATGACCTCCACAGAAATGGATACCTGCTTATTCAGGATCCATCAAAGTTCTGTTTTGGCATTGATGCAGTACTCCTTGCCTCCTTTGCTGTGGCAAAGGAGGGGGAGCGGGTTATGGATATGTGTACAGGTACAGGGGTAATTCCCATACTAATGGAGGCAAAAACAAGGGGCAGGTTTTTTATAGGCATTGAGATACAGCCTGAAAGTGTTGAAATGGCACAGCGCAGTGTGTTGCTTAATGGACTTGAGGATAAAATCCTCATACGTGAGTGTGATATAAAAGAACTGGACAAGGAGTTCCCGCTGGGCAGTTTTGATGTTGTTACCTGCAATCCACCCTATATGCAAAGGGGTGGCGGTATGGTAAATGAATACAGCGCAAAGGCAGTGGCAAGGCATGAGATACTTTGTACCCTTGAGGATGTTGCCATAGCTGCCGATAAAATGCTCAGGGTAGGTGGCAGATTTTATATGGTACATCGCCCATCCCGTTTGCCTGAAATATTTCAAAGAGCAGTTAAACACCATCTTGAGCCTAAGCGTATGCGTTTTGTCCATACCTACATAGACAAAGAGCCGACACTTGTGCTTATAGAGTTTATTAAGGGCGGCAGACCTATGCTTAAGGTGGAGCCGCCGATTATTATATATAACGCTGACGGAGAATATACCTCCGAAATAAAGGATATTTATTATAATTGAGGTGTGTTATGGACTGGGGAACATTATATGTCTGTGGTACTCCCATAGGCAATATGGAGGATATTACCCTTCGTGTGCTGCGTACCCTTAAGGAAGTTGATATAATAGCGGCAGAGGATACCAGACAGAGTATCAAACTGCTTAATTACTATGATATTAAAACTCCCCTTACAAGCTACCATGAGCATAACAAGGAAGTAAAGGGGCCTAAGCTTACTGCAATGCTTAAGGAGGGCAAAAACATTGCCCTGGTAACCGATGCAGGTATGCCGGGAATATCAGACCCGGGAGAGGATCTGATTGCCCTTTGCTATGAGGAGGGCATACCCGTTACCGTGGTACCGGGTGCAACTGCCGTTATCACTGCCCTTGTTTTAAGCGGATTGCCCACAAGGAGCTATATTTTTGAGGGCTTTCTTCCCTCAGGAAAAAAACAGCGCAGGGAGGTTATTGAACGTATGGTAAATGAAAGCAGAACCATCGTTCTTTATGAGGCCCCACATCATCTGGTAGATACCCTCAGGGAGTTATCAGTTGAAATGGGTACACGTTCTGCCGTGGCGGTAAGGGAGCTGACAAAACGTCACGAAACCCTGTGCAGAGGCAGCATTTCCCAGCTTTTAATTTACTTTGAAACAAATGAGCCTAAGGGTGAGTTTGTACTTGTAATAAAGGGCAGGGATTCGGAGGAATTGAAACGTGAGGCGGCTGCCCGTTATGATGAAATGAGTGTTGAAGAACATTACAATAAATATATTGAAGAAGGTATGGATTCCAAGTCCGCAATGAAGCAGGTTGCTAAGGACAGAGGGGTAGGTAAAAGGGAAATATATAAGGCTCTTATGGAGCAAAAAGGAGATAATATATAATGAAGGCTTTGGTTTTGTTATCAGGTGGCGTGGACAGTGCCACCTGTCTTGGTATAGCTGTTGATAAGTATGGCAGTGATAATGTTATTGCCCTTTCCATAAGCTATGGACAGAAGCATATTAAGGAATTAGAGGCTGCAAGAAAGGTGGCAGACTATTACAAAGTGGAGCTTATGGAGCTGGATTTGTCAAAGATGTTTGAGTTCAGCAACTGCTCACTTTTAAGCAGGTCAGATGAGGAGATACCCCATGAGGAGTATTCAAAGCAGCTTGAAAAAACAAATGGTGCTCCTGTATCTACCTATGTACCCTTCAGAAACGGACTTTTCCTTTCCTCGGCGGCGGCTATTGCCCTTTCCAGGGATTGTGAGGAGATATATTACGGTGCCCATGCAGATGATGCGGCAGGCAACGCTTACCCCGATTGCAGTGAGGCCTTTAACAGTGCCATGAGGCTTGCCATATACCTTGGCAGCGGCAATATGGTTAAGCTGGTTGCTCCCTTTGTAGGTAAAACCAAGGCGGATGTAGTAGCCATGGGATTAAAGCTGAAGGTACCTTATCAGTATACCTGGAGCTGCTATGAGGGAGGAGATAAACCCTGTGGTAGTTGTGGTACCTGTATTGACAGAAAACGTGCCTTCGAGTTGAACTCGGTTAAGGATCCGCTGGAATATTGAGGTGTTTGATTTGGATGTAACAGGTCGCAGTATTTTTCATAAAAAATATGGTGAAGGCAAAGTAATTTCTTTGGAGGATGCACGTATCCGTGTGGACTTCAATGGGGGTGAAAGGCTTTTTGCCTGTACTGATGCTTTTGTCAGGCTTATAAGCGGTGACGATGAGCTTATTACATATTTAATAAATTATATAAATGATATTGAATCAAAAACCAGGGAACTAAGGTCCGAAAGACTTGCCATGATAGAAAGGCAGTTGAAGGAAAGAAGAACGGATGCGCAGGAAAACAACGGTAATTGCGGAGAGTGTTATAATCTTGCTGTAAATGCAGTCTATTGCGACGGAGGAAGAAACGACAATGCCGTAGGTTTTAATGGTGTATGCAGTGACAGTGTACTGGAACAAAACGTAAACGCTACCGATGGACGCTGGTGTACAAAGCATGACTGCCGCTGTGGTGTATATGCAATGGAAAAGGGTACAGCCATCAGACGTGAGCTGGACAGGCTGATGGAGGATGGCGGTTTTGTTTGCCCTGAAAGTCGCATGCTCAGGGACTGGGTGGTATCAGAGGGCGTGGATAACGACAGACGCCCAAGGAATCTCAATATCGGTGAGGGAAAAATTTGTGTTCTTACTACAGTTGATCCCCAGGATAATGAGGAGGACAGATATATATTTGCCATATATATTATAGGCAGTATAGATAAGGATATAAACGGTATTGCAAGGGTATGGGCAGACAGTCGGTGCAGATATGCCTTTTCACCTGAGGATGCAAAAAAAATGAAATTCTGGGATTTCTTCCCGGATGAGGATGAATGGGGCAATGACAGGTTTATTCTCCTTGATGACATTGTATGTGAAACCATTATAAAGACCGCATATGATCTTACCGGGGAGGAAGCCCTTAAGGCTATGCTCTATACATTCAGGGAAACAGAGGGATAAGTTGTTTTCCTGAGTTTAAGAAAAGCTTAAGCTTTTAATATATTGCTAAATATACAGCTTTGATGTATAGTATTTATTAGGCTGTAAATTTTTAGGAAAACAGCATTTTGACGCTAAGGAGGATAACGCCTTGATAGAAGTAAAAAATCTTACTAAGGTATATGGACAGCACAGGGCTGTGGACAATATCAGCTTTACGGTAAATGATGGAGAGATACTGGGATTTCTTGGACCTAACGGTGCAGGAAAGACCACTACAATGAATATGATGACGGGCTTTATTTCGTCCACTTCAGGTACAGTTACCATAAACGGTCATGATATTCTCGATGACCCTATAGAGGCAAAAAAACAGCTTGGTTATTTGCCTGATGTACCACCTGTATATGGTGATATGAGGGTAGATGAATACCTTGAGTTTGTATGTGATATTAAAAGAGTGAAGAAAAGCCAGAGAGCAGCCATGCTTGATGATATTACCAAAACAGTTGGTATATCAGAGGTAAGGAGCAGAATAGTAAAAAACCTTTCCAAGGGCTACAGACAAAGGGTGGGGCTTGCCCAGGCAATGGTGGGCTATCCATCAGTGCTTATTCTGGACGAGCCTACAGTAGGTCTTGATCCAAAGCAGATTATTGAAATGCGTGAGGTAATAAAAAGGCTTGGAGAAAGACATACCATTCTTTTAAGCTCACATATTTTAAGTGAGGTAAGTGCTGTCTGTGACAGGGTAATGATAATCAATAACGGTAAGATAGTTGCAAGTGATACCACGGAAAACCTTGAGGAGGGTGCAGACGAAAATGTTCAGCTTATCCGTATCAAGGGAGATGTTTTAACTGCCCTTGATATTATAAGAGGCTGTGAGGGTGTTAATTCGGCTGATACGGAACCCTGTGAGGAAAAGGGCTGTACCCAGATACGTGTATATGCCCAGAGGGATAATGATGTAAGGGCTGATATAGTAAGAGGTCTTACGGAAAAGGGCATTGATGTGCTTATGCTTAAGAGCGGAGCACTTACCCTTGAAGATGTATTTATGAAGGTAATAAACGGTGAGTATGACGCTCCCGATATTAAGGAAAATAAGGCAACAGATGTTTCCGATATGGTGGAGGCTGCAGATATGGGCGCCTTTACAATAGGCGATGGTACTTCTGAGGAAGCTGACCGGGATGCAAGTGATGAAAGTGAGGATAATGTACAATGACTGCTATATTTAAAAAAGAGATGAGGACTTACTTTAATACTCTTACAGGATATGCTTTCCTCGGCTTTTTTGTACTTATTACGGGTTACTTTTTCGTTTCACAGAATGTGGCGGCATACAATGCCGATTACAGTAATACCCTTGTAGGTACAATGATAATGTTCCTTATACTTGTACCGGTACTTACAATGAGGCTTTTTGCAGAGGAGGCAAGACAAAAGACAGACCAGCTCCTTTACACTTCCCCCTTGAAGGTAACGGATATTGTTGTGGGTAAATTCCTTGCGGCAATATGTCTGTTTCTCATAGGTATTGCAATTACAATGATATTCCCTTATATCTTAAGTATATATGGGGAAATTAATGTCAAGGGACTTGTGGGTGTTGTAATAGGTTATTTCCTTATGGGCTCATGCCTTATCAGTGTAGGTTTGTTTGTGTCCGTACTTACAGATAATCAGATAGTTGCTGCGGCAGGTACATTTGCGGCACTTTTCCTGTTGCTTATGATGGACAGCATAGCAACCAACGCACCTATTACAAGGATACCATCCCTGATATTTGTAGCTGTGATTATCTTTGTGATACTGGCAGTTTTATACAACAGTACAAAAAGCCTGTCAGGTACTTTACTAATAGGCATAGTATGCTATATTCTGCTGGCAGCTGCCTTTATATTTATCCCTTCCCTTTTTGACAGTACAATTATAAGGGTTCTGGGCTGGCTTTCGGTTTTAAACAGGTTTGAAAACTTTTACATGGGTGTTTTCGGTTTATCCGATGTAATTTATTACCTTACCTTTGCTGCGGCATTTTTGTACCTGACAGTCAATATTATCGAAAAAAGAAGATGGAGCTAAGGGGAGGTAAGTCAGATGAAAAAGATATTTAGCGATAAGCGTTTCAAATACGGCACCTATTCCACTGTTATCACCCTTGTAATACTTGCAATTCTGGTTGCCGTAAACCTGGTTGCAGGTGAGTTTGATTACAAGATAGATTTAAGTGAAAACAGTGTTTTTTCCCTGTCAGATGAAACCAGGCAAATCCTTGATCAAACTGATGAGGAAATAAATATATATACCCTTTTCAGTACAAAGGACAGTGATGCGGTTGTAGGCAGGGTTGAGCAGGTGCTTGATCAGTACAGGCTTGCTGACAGAAAAATAAATATAGAAAATAAGGATCTGTATCTTTATCCTGATTTTGCCGGCAGTTATACTACTGATGAAACCACAGTAAGTCAGAACAGCATTATTGTTGAAAGCGGAGAAAAGTACAAGGTTATTTCCTATTCAGATTACTATGACGATTCTGGAAACCTTAGTATTGAGGAAAATATAACAAGTGCAATACAGTATGTAACAAATGAGGCAAATCCTGTTATTTATTTCATAACAGGTCATGGAGAGATGGATCATACCCAGTTCAGCGGTATTTCTCAGGAGTTAAGGCTCAATAACTATTCTGCCGAAAGCCTTAATCTCCTTGAAAGTGATATTCCCGAGGATTGTACCATGCTCTTTATCACCCCATGCACAAAGGATTACTCAGCTGAGGAGGCACAAAAGGTCAAGGATTACCTTACAAATGATGGCAGGGCGATTATATTTATAACTTCCCTTACAGAAGACAGATTCCCTAACCTTTGCTCTGTTCTGGCTGATTACGGTGTTGAGCCTGTTTCCGGTTATGTAATGGAAAGCAATGAGTCCAATTACATTATGTATCCCGTTGCTGTTATGCCTACTGCTCAGCAGCATGAGATAACAAACAATATTATTTCCAACGGATATAACCTTCTTGCATATATGTCCCAGGCACTTAAGGAATCGGATCTTCAAAGACAGGGTCTTGTAATTGAGCCACTTATAACTACTTCCGACACCTCCTTTGTCAAGTCAGGAGGAGGACAGTCAATGAATAAGGAAGCAGGGGATGAATCGGGTCCCTTTGATCTTGCCTATGCAATAACCGATTCAAGCTATACCGATACCAAGCATACAACAAAGGTAGTTGTATCAGGATGCTTCTACATGCTTTTATCCGATTATGACAGCCTTGTAAACGGAAGCGGTGCCACCTTTGTTATGGACTCTGTAAAATGGCTTGATGAGGGTTCATCCTCAATCAGTATCAGGTCAAAGAGTCTAACCGGTGAAACCCTTGTAATAGATGACGGGGATAAGACAAAGATTCAGGTTGTAAGCTGGGCAGTAATACCCGGTGTGTTATTCCTTGCAGGCTTTGGTGTATGGTTAAAAAGGAGAAACGGTTAATGAAAAAAAAGCTATTTCCGCTTATTGGCGGCATTGTATTGCTTGCGGCTCTGCTTGGGATATATATCTACAGCAGTAGCAGCAGTAATCCCGGTGATGAAACAGAACCCACCACTGAACAGACTTCGGGCAATACTCTGGTAAATACAGGGGAGTATACCCTCTGTGACCGTGAAGCTGAAAGTCTTAGGGATGTTGTGATACAATCCGGGGATAATACACTTACACTTAAATACAGTGATACAGGCTACAGTGTAGAGGGCTATGAGGATGTTAAGCTTAATATGAGCAATACAGCAAGCCTTGCCAGTATATTTATAGGTTTGTATTCCGATAACAGGATAGAAGCTACTGAGAATGAACCTGAAAAGTATGGACTGGATACTCCCCTTGCTGTAGGTACTGCAACATATGAAGATGGAAGTACCGTTACACTTAAGCTGGGTTCCCTTACAGCTGACAAGGAGTATTACTATATGCAAAGCTCCGATGTGGAGGGCGTATACCTTGTGGATGCTGTTGTAGGTGCCCGTATGCAGTATACCATCAATAATCTGGTGGATAAGGATATAGCTGCTATTAAGCCTAACTACGTAACATATATTGAAGTTTTACGCAACAATGAAAGTGAACTTCTTCTCTATTATGATGAGGAAAAGTCAAATGCAAATACAAATCTTGCACAATACGGACTTGCAACTCTTACTATGGAAAGGCCCCTTGAGGGTGCCTCTGTTTATCCCTATAATCTTGAGGGCTCACTGTTAAGGACCTGTTCAAGCATTATCCTTGGTGATGTTGTGGAGGCAAAGCCAACGGATTATGCACAATATGGACTGGATGTGCCAAGGCTTACAGTGCGTCTTATGGACGATAGCGGTAAGCTGGAGATTAAAGTGGGTAACGATGCAGGAGACGGTAAGGTCTACGTTATGGTTGATGACAGCATTTCTGTATTTACCATGGACGCAAGCCTTATTGAGCCCTTTGATAAGTATACGATAACTGACTTTATAGAGAAGTTTGTTGCCCTTTATCCACGTTCCGAGGTAAGCGGTGCTGTAATGGAGTCTGAGTTTGGCACCTTCAGCCTTGAGTTCAGAGAAGAAGGGGATAATAAGATAACTACTGATGAAAACGGAGCAGTACAGGATAACAGGCTTGCGGTTATTAATGGCAAAATCGTTGAAGATGAAGGCTTTGCTGATTTTTATGAGCTTCTTGTGGGACTTAGCTTTGATCAGATAACCGACCATACCCAAAAGAGCGGTGAGGCAGCTGCAACCCTTACCTATACACTTCTGGACGGTAGTACGGATACAATTGAGTTCTATCCATCTAATGATACTTTCTATGCCGTAGGCAAAGATGGAAAATATGATATGCTGGTAAGCAGACAAAGTGTAAAGAAGATAGTTGACAGTGCTGCTGCTCTGTCACAATAACGGAGGTCAGTAAAATGAGGGTTGAAAAAGAGGCAATGCGTCTATATGCAGTAACAGACAGGGCGTGGCTTAAAGAGGATCAGACCCTGAAAGATGAAGTTGAAAATGCCATAAAGGGTGGTGCTACCTTTATTCAGTTAAGGGAGAAAAATGCTCCTTATATGGAGGTCAAAGCACTTGCCCTTGAGCTGAAGGAGCTGTGTGCAAGGTATAAGGTACCCTTTGTAATAGATGATGATGTTGCCCTTGCCAAGGAAGTTGATGCAGATGGTGTTCATATCGGTCAGAGTGATATGGAGCTTAAAAGTGCCCGTATGATTCTGGGCAGTGAAAAGATAATCGGTGTTTCTGCAGATACAGTTGATACCGCATTGGCTGCCGAAAGACGTGGAGCTGACTATATTGGTGTAGGTGCAGTGTTCCATACAGATACAAAGACAGATGCCACTGCTGTTTCAAGGGAGGTAATCCGCAATATTACAGGTGCGGTAACCATTCCCGTAGTTGCCATAGGCGGAATAAAGAAAGATAACGTCAGGGAGCTTGGGGGACTTGGTTTAGACGGTATTGCAGTGGTATCTGCCATATTTGCCGCAGATGACGTGTATACGGCAGCAAAGGAACTGAGAAATATCTCTGATGAGGTGTTTAAATGAAGGCAGCACTCTTTGATGTTGACGGAACTATCCTTGATTCCATGCCGGTGTGGGATGAAATAGGAAGCTCTTACCTTAAAAGCATAGGAGTTAAGCCCGATGGCAGAGATGACCATGAGATAATTACCATGAGTATAACAGATGGATGCAGCTATCTTATATCAAAATATCATATTGATACAACAGTAGATGAAATGCTTAAGGGTATAACGGATATGGTGGCTGATAAATACAGGTATGAAATACCCCTTAAGCCCAATGCTGATAAATATCTTGCAAAGCTCAGAAATGAAGGTGTAAGGATGTGTGCTGTTACAGCCTCCGAAAGGGGATATATAACAGATGCCCTTACAAGGCTTAAGGTGTATGATTCCTTTGACTTTATGCTGACATGCAGTGAGGCTGGGCTGGATAAAAATACCCCTGCAATATATCATATGGCAAGGGAAAGACTTAAAGCTGACATAGCCGATACCGTAGTTTTTGAAGATGCCTTTAATGCTATTGCAGCCGCAAAGGCAGGTGGATACCGGGTCTGTGGAGTTTACGACAAGAGTATGGATGACTACAGGGACAAAATACTAAGCCAATGTGACAGGTATATCCGTGACTATGCAGAATTGATGTAATGTATCTTTCCTTTTATACTTAAGATTTTATGACAAAAACTAAATTTAGCTGTTAATTTTTTTATCTGTATGATATAATCAAAATATCAAATTAATAGAAGGAGGAGATATTTTGGAATATATCGCATTGGTACTGCTTATATGTGGTGCATTATGCCTTCTGGCTGAGTTTTTTGTGCCGGGATTTGGCTTTTTCGGTATTACAGGAATAATACTTATTATTATTTCCGGGGTGCTGACCATTATATTTATTCCCTTTGGCACCTTTATTGTAGTTGCTGAGGCGGCTATACTGGCTCTGCTGGGCTATCTTGCTGTGGAATATTTCAAAAAACACGGTTTTGACAGCCGTATTATCCTCAGCGAAACGCTTAAGGAGGATGAAAATAACGAGGAAACTCTCCGTTCCTACATTGGCAAGGAGGGTATAACCTTAACGCCACTTAAGCCCTTTGGCAATATTAATATTGACGGTACATACGTGGAGGCTTGTTCGGATAATGAGTTTATCATGGCTAACGAAAAGGTCCTTGTGGTACGTGTGTATGAAAACAAGCTTTATGTCAGAAAAATTATCTAATTAAGAGGGGGGTATTATTATGCCTGGTTCTGTACTTATTATTTTTGTTATTATTCTGCTTATTATTTTCTTCTGCGTTATAATGAGCTTTATACCGCTTAGACTGTGGGTATCAGCAGCGGCTGCAGGAGTGCATGTTAGCTTTTTCTACCTTATAGGTATGAGGCTCAGGAGGGTAAGACCTGAGAAAATAATTAACCCTATGATCAAGGGTACTAAAGCAGGACTTAAAATTTCCGTAAATCAGTTGGAGTCACATTTGCTTTCAGGTGGTAAGGTGGACAATGTTGTGGATGCACTGATTGCAGCCCACAGAGCAAATCTTGACCTTACATTTGAAAGGGCTGCTGCCATTGACCTTGCAGGACGTAATGTTTTTGAGGCAGTAAGTATGAGTGTTACACCAAAGATAATCGAAACACCTTGGATTTCCGCCGTTGCTAAGGACGGTATTGAAGTAAAGGTAATTGCAAGGGTAACTGTACGTGCCAATATAGCAAGGCTTGTAGGTGGTGCAGGTGAGGAAACAATCATCGCCCGTATCGGTGAGGGTATCGTAACTACCGTAGGTTCATCGGATACCCATAAGATGGTACTTGAAAATCCTGACAGTATTTCCCAGTGTGTCCTTGGCAAGGGTCTTGACCTTGGTACAGCCTTTGAGATACTTTCCATTGATATTGCTGATATTGACATCGGTAGAAATATCGGTGCTCACCTTCAGATAGAACAGGCTGAGGCTGATAAGCAGATAGCTCAGGCTAAGGCTGAGGAAAGACGTGCTCTTGCTATTGCAAGTGAGCAGGAAATGAAGGCACAGGTTCAGGAAATGCGTGCAAAGGTAGTAGAGGCGGAGTCCCTTGTACCTACTGCTATTGCTGAAGCACTTAAAAACGGTAATATTGGAGTCCTGGATTATTATAATATTGAAAATAAAAAAGCTGACGTTGCCCTTAAGGAAACTTTGAGCAAGATGAACTTTGAAGTAGGTTTAAGGGGAACAAAGAGAGAGGACAATAAGTAAATATTTATTTAAAGGAGAGTATTTTTAATGAAGCTTTTTAAAAGTATCAGACACAATGCACATAATCTGGCAGAAAACGCTAAGAAAAATGTTGATGTCAAAAAAATTGAGTTTGCTATAAAAGGCGTTAAAAAAGAAAATACTCTCCTTTATGCTCAGATAGGAAAGCTTGTTTATACATGTAAAAAAAGCGGTAAGCCCATAGTTTCAAAGGAAATTGACGACCTTTGTGCCCAGATTGACGGTAACAGAATAAAGGTTGCAAACCTGGAAAACAAGCTTACAGAGCTTAATGTTCAGAACAAAGCGGCAGATGAGGATATATCCTTTAATGTGGAACCTATAAGCAAAAATGAGCGTGATCTTCGCCTTGTCAGAACCGATGAAGGTGTAAGGTTTATGAAGTTTTGTCCTAACTGCGGCGGTGCAAATGAACCTGACAGTGATGTTTGTGCTTCCTGCGGTTATAATTTTAAAAATTGATATAAAAAAAGGGAGTCGGTTTACAACTCCCTTTTATTTTTTTTGCTCTTTTTTCTGCTTGCCATCAAGCCGCCTATTCTGCCGCTTTCCTTGGAGCTAAGGCTTTTCCAGCCGTTTTGTCTTATTTTATCGTCAAGCCCCAGTTCTTTGGCAATTTCAAATTTCATTATATCATCAGGTGTAGGTAATTTTTTCTCCTTTGCCATCTTTTAGCCTCCCTTTAATATCATTATTAACAGGGGGAATAATTATATACCACAGAATATTAAGACAAACAAAAAAGGCTGTTAGTTAAACAACCTCCAGACTGTCAATAAACCCATAAAGCGGTTGAATTTTTGAATTAAATAAATATCTAGCCTGCATTTTTAGGTAACTTAAAGCGTCGCAGACTTTAATCCGCAGGACGGGCTTTGCCCGTTCGAGGGTATAGTGAGAGTTTCTCAAGGGGGGTATTCCCCTTGAGGAACGGTTCACTACTTTCTATGGTGGGTAAGCTAGTACCCCTACTGCAAGAAATGTGTGCATTTCTTGCAAGCGTGTCGACTTTTTCGACACGCTGAAGGCTGTTAGTTAAACAATCTCTTTGCTTTCTGCAAGGGCTGTGGCCTTTGGCACGTAATTATCGCTTTTAAAACGTGGTTCAAACCGGTGTATTACAAGATAAGATACTATAACAAGGACAATACCGATAATAAAGCTTATTACCTCTGAATTAGCCATACCCATGGAGCTCAGGAAATAATAACCTGCCAAAACACCTGCAACAAAGGCAATAAAGGGTATTCCGTACATAATAAGCACTGCCTTCATAAAGTCTGTTTCCTCAAGGGATATTTCAACATTATCACCTACAGAGGCATTACACAGATTTTCCGCCTCAAGAAGCATATCCTTAGACTGCATACCTGCTGTACATGCCCGACATTTTGCACATGCCTCCTGCCTTTCAAGTCTTATCAGCAGCCTGTTGTTTTCACGTTTTTCTATAACCTGACCTATTTCAGCCATATTTACCTCCTATCTTACAAGTAAAGCTCTCACTATAACTATAAAGCCCAGTATAACCAGTATCATAGATATAATGGCGTCAGCATAGCCTGTAATGCTTAAAAATCTTCTTAGTGACAACAGTATCAGAATGATACCTATCACAAGGGAAGTTCTGTTACCGTAGTCCTTACCCAAAACATAGTTTATCACAAAGGCTATACCAATGCAAAGTAAAAATATATTTATGTAATGGAAGTCAAATATCCCTATAAAAAGTACACATACGCCTACAGAAATTAATACAAGTCCCAATGTAAGCAAAGGCCGCCTGTTATCTGTTGTATAGTAAAGTATGGTAAATATGGTTCCGGGAGCAAGGAAAAATACAGATGTGATAATGTAGTTAAATATATAGCTGTGTGCAAAAAATGCAGAGGCAATACCTATATACAGCAAATATATACCGGGCAGAATGGTCCATCTGCGGTTCTTTTTAAAATAAGCCCCGATAAAGGCACATCCAAGGATTATGGAACACACACTGCCATAGCTTATGGGTATACTGTCCCTGAAAAAATAAAATATACCGCCGAATATTAATATAAAGCCAAGTGCGATAGTAATAATTTTATTTGTCATAGGCCACCCTCCGTTAATTATATCTATAAAAATATATACGCAATTTTTTATAAAAGTTTTATTTTTATGTCACTTCTTGTTAAAAAGTTTTTTTTATGTTATACTGTAGCAGTTATGTAATTAATTAAGAGGTGCCGTTTTATTATGGATTATATACAGGCAAGGGAATATATAGATAATGCCTATAAAAAGGGCAGTATATACGGACTTGACAGCATACGGGCACTGGTGAAGGCTTTAGGCAATCCCCAGGAGTCCCTTAAAATTATACACATAGCAGGTACTAACGGTAAGGGCTCTGTAGGTGCCTTTATATCCGCCGTGCTGGTTGAGGCAGGCTATAGGGTGGGAAGATATGTTTCTCCGACTGTTTACTGCTATGCCGAACGCTTTCAGATAAATGGTGTTAATATTTCAGATAACGCCTTTGCGGATATAATGAGCAGGGTGGCCGATGGGGAGGCAGGAACAGCCTTTGAAACCACAGGTTTTGAGCTTGAAACCGGTGCGGCACTGCTGTATTTTAAGGAAGAAAAATGCGACTTTGCAGTGGTGGAATGCGGACTTGGAGGCAGGGCTGATGCCACCAATGTAATAGACAACAATTTGCTTACCGTACTTACCTCCATCAGTCTTGATCATATGGCTATCCTGGGTGACAGTATTGAAGAAATAGCCATGGAAAAGTGCGGTATAATAAAGGAAAAAGCCAGAGTGGTTTCCTCAGAACAACAGCCCTCTGCCAGGGGGGTAATAGAGGAGTACTGTAATAAAACGGGCAGTACCGTAAGTTTTGTTGATAACAGAAGTATTTTGAATAAGCAGGTTAAAGGGTATTCACAGTACTTTGATTATAATGGATATAAAAATGTGGAGATAGGTATGCTGGGGGTTTATCAGTACGAGAATGCTGCCCTTGCTCTTATGGCTGTGGACACATTAAGGGAACTGGGTTTTAATATCAGTCCTCAGGCGGTGTACAAGGGAATGAAAAGGGCACGCTGGGGAGGAAGGTTTGATATTGTCAGCAGGGATCCCATATTTGTCCTTGACGGAGCACATAATCCAAATGGGGCTGCAAGGCTCAGGGAAAGTCTGGAGCTGTATTTCAAGGATAAAAGGCTGCAATTTATTATGGGTATATTTTCTGACAAGGACTATGAGGGAATAGTACAAAATACCGCAGACCTTGCAGAGAGAATATATACCATAACTCCCCCCTCACCAAGGGGATTGGATGCCAAAGCCCTTGCAAAAACAGTTGAAAAATATAATGCAAATGTGGAGGCAAGTGATATTTACAGGGCAGCAGACAGTTGTATGAGGCAGAAGGACCGAATAACCGTTGCCTTTGGTTCCCTTAGTTTTATGGGAATGTTAACGGAATATATTTCACAATTAAAAGGAAATAAGGAGCAGTAAAATGGATAAGGAAAAAATAATGCAGGGAGTAAGGCTTATTTTAGAGGGCGTAGGTGAGGATATAAACAGGGAAGGACTTATTGAAACCCCGGAAAGAGTGGCAAGGATGTATGAGGAAATATTTGCAGGCCTTACCCAGGATGCGGCAGAGCATCTGGACAAGACCTTTGGTGTTGAGGGAGGAGGAATGGTTCTGGAAAAGGATATTGCCTTCTTTTCCACCTGTGAGCATCATTTAATGCCCTTTTTCGGAAAGGCACATATTGCATACATTCCAAATGGAAGGGTAGTAGGTATCAGCAAGCTTGCACGTACCGTTGAGGTGTTTGCCAAGCGTCCACAGATACAGGAAAAAATGACGGCTCAGATAGCTGATGCCATTATGGATAACCTTGATACAAAGGGTGTAATGGTAGCTATAGAGGCAGAGCACACCTGTATGACCATGAGGGGCGTAAAAAAACCCGGTACCAAGACATTCAGCTATGTAACAAGGGGAGTATTTGATGAGGACAGTGAGCTCAGGGCTACTTTCTTTAATATGATAAAATGAGATATTATGATATATTAAAAAACGAAAAATTTCTTTCCATTCTTTCTTCCCTTAAGAATATGGAGGAAGACAGGGAGTTTTG
Source organism: uncultured Eubacteriales bacterium (assembly GCA_949293325.1). Taxonomy (GTDB): domain Bacteria; phylum Bacillota; class Clostridia; order Lachnospirales; family CAG-274; genus CALWRD01. The sequence goes on from CASFCZ010000077.1 coordinate 22,932, forward strand.
CAGGCACGGGATTGAACATCTTCTTGATGTTGCCAGGATAGCCTATATAATCAGCCTTGAAAAGGGGTTGAAAATTGACAGGGATATAATATATACAGCTGCCCTTTTGCATGATCTGGGTCGGGGTGAGGAATATATCAGCGGAAAGGATCACCATGCCACAGGGGCTGTAATGGCTGAGGAGATACTTAAGGAAATGCCATACAGTTCAGAGGAAATAAGTATGATAACTTCGGCAATAGCCGCCCATGGACAAAAGAGTGAGGGGGATGACCTGGCAGGTATACTCTATGCTGCCGATAAGCTCAGCAGAATCTGCTTCATTTGTCCAGCAAATGAAAAATGCAACTGGGATGAAAATAAGAAAAATCATGTGTTGAGGTATTGATGTAATGTTGATAGGAAACAGAGAATATTCAGGCAGGACCTATATAATGGGCATATTAAATGTTACACCGGACTCCTTCTCCGACGGTGGAAGGTATAACAGTATTGACAATGCCCTTAAGCATACGGAAAAAATGATAAGGGATGGTGCGGATATTATTGATGTAGGCGGAGAGTCTACAAGACCCGGTCATATCAGGATAAGTGATCAGGAGGAAACAGACAGGATTATCCCTGTAATTGAAAGGATAAAGGGCGAGTTTGATATTCCGGTATCCGTTGATACCTATAAAAGCTCCGTTGCCGCCGAGGCTGTCAGGGCAGGTGCGGATATGCTTAACGATATATGGGGCTTTAAATATGACAGAAAAATGGCAGAGATTGCAGCTGAAAACAAGCTTGCCTGCTGCCTTATGCACAACCGCAGTGAGGCGGTTTACAGGGACTTTATGGAGGATGTGCTTTCTGACCTGATGGAGTCTGTAAATATAGCAAAGTCCGCAGGTGTTGGGGATGAACGGATTATCCTTGATCCGGGAGTTGGCTTTGGTAAAACATACGAGCAAAATCTTGAAGTTACAAACAGGGTTGATATGTTGGGCACACTGGGTTATCCCGTACTTCTTGCCACATCCAGAAAGTCAATGATAGGCAATGCCCTTGACCTGCCCTCCGAGGAAAGGCTGGAGGGTACCCTTGCAACCACCGTTATAGGTGTATTAAGGGGCTGCCTTTTTGTCAGGGTACATGATGTTAAGGAAAACAAACGTGCCGTTGTTATGACGGAAAAAATAATAGGAAGGTACTGACATGGACGTAATTAATATAAAACAGCTTGAGGTATTTGCAAACCACGGTGTATTAAGGGAGGAAAATATTCTGGGACAAAAGTTCCTTGTAAGTGCTTCCCTTTATGTGGATACAAGGCAGGCAGGCAGGGAAGATAATCTGGATTTGTCTGTAAACTATGCTTTGGTATGTGATACAATCAGGGCTTTTATGAAGGATAATACCTTTAAGCTTATTGAGGCGGTTGCAGAGAAGCTTGCAGAAAAAATATTGTTGGAGTTTGACAAAATAAAGAGCATTAAACTGGAGATACGTAAGCCCTGGGCGCCAATTATGCAAAGTGTTGATTATGTCAGTGTGGAAATAGAGCGTGGATGGAAAAGGGCTTATTTGTCCATGGGTTCAAATATGGGAGATAAAAGGGCATACCTTGACAATGCTATTGACGCTATGGAGGCAGAGCCCCTTTGCAGAGTTAAAAAAATATCCCCCTTTTATGTTACTGCTCCCGTAGGTGGTGTTGAACAGGACGACTTTTTAAATTGCTGTGTTGAGATAGAAACCCTGCTCAGCCCCTATGAGCTTCTGGATTTTGTAAACGGCATTGAGGCGGACAATAACAGAGAGCGTATAATACACTGGGGTCCAAGGACACTGGATATTGATATTGTCCTCTATGAGGGCTGTGTAATGAGTGAGGAAAGGCTTACCATACCCCACAGGGAAATGGCTGTAAGGGAGTTTGTGTTAAGACCCCTTAATGATATAGCTCCATACGAGATACATCCCGTACTTAATAAAAGTGTGGGAGAGCTGTTCAGGAATATAGTTGATGATGAGGTGTAATATATGTACGAATTATTGAAAACAGAGGGACGGGCAAAGCGTGGACGGTTTACCACCGTTCATGGCGTTATTGAAACTCCCGTATTTATGAACGTAGGTACAGCCGCCGCAATAAAGGGTGCAGTTGACACACTGGATCTTAAGGCACTTAAATGTCAGGTGGAGCTGTCCAATACCTATCATCTCCATTTAAGACCGGGGGATGAAGTGGTTAAAAAACTGGGAGGCTTGCATAAGTTTATGGTGTGGGACAGACCTATACTTACCGATTCGGGAGGTTTTCAGGTATTTTCCCTTACAACCCTCAGGAAGATAAAGGAGGAGGGTGTATACTTCAACTCCCATATTGACGGCAGAAAGATATTTATGGGTCCTGAGGAAAGTATGACCATACAGTCAAACCTTGCCTCTACCATTGCCATGGCATTTGATGAATGTCCGCCTTATCCTGCCACAAGGGAATATATGCAAAATTCCGTTGACAGAACAACAAGGTGGCTTGAGAGATGTATCAATAAAATGAAGGAGCTTAACAGCCGTGAGGACACTATAAATAAAAATCAGCTCCTCTTTGGAATCAATCAGGGAGGTACTTATAATGACATACGTATTGAACATGCAAAACGTATCTCCGATTTTGATCTGGCGGGCTATGCAATAGGCGGTCTGGCTGTAGGTGAAACCCATGAAAAGATGTATGATGTGCTGGATAATGTAGTGCCATATCTTCCCCAGAATAAGCCTACATACCTTATGGGTGTAGGTACCCCTGCAAATATCCTTGAGGCGGTGGACAGAGGTGTGGACTTTTTTGACTGTGTGCTTCCTGCAAGAAACGGCAGACATGCCCATGTATATACAAACAGAGGTAAGATAAATCTTCTTAATGCACAGTATGAGCTTGATGATACACCTATTTCAGAGGAATGTAACTGTCCTACCTGTCAGAGGTATTCAAAGGCTTATATCAGACACCTGTTTAAGGCAAAGGAAATGCTTGCCATGCGGCTTTGCGTTATGCACAACCTTTATTTCTTCAATAACATGATGGAGGAGATACGCAACGCCCTTGATGAGGGTAACTTTGCAGGGTATAAAGCCATGCGTCTTGAGGGCTTTAAAGAACTTGATTCAAAGAGAAAATGATTGTTTACTTATGGCAAATAAAGTGTTAAAATGTTAATATATTAAATTATGTAAAAAGAAGGGAAGAAAAAAATGGCTGAGATCAAGAGGGTTTATGTTGAAAAAAAGACGGGCTGCGATATTGAAGCCAGTCAGCTCCTTAATGATATAAGAGAAAACCTTGAAATGGCTAATCTCCGTGGCCTTCGCATCCTTAACAGGTACGATGTTGAGGGTATTGCCGAGGATACATACGAAAAGGCTAAAAAAACAATCTTTTCAGAGCCTGCTGTTGATATTATCCATGAGGAAAACTTTGAAATGGCACCTGATGAGGTTTGCTTTGGTATGGAATATCTCCCTGGTCAGTACGATCAGAGGGCGGATTCTGCAATGCAGTGTATCCAGATTATTTCAGGGGATGACAATACACTTATTTCTGCCGCAAAGATATTTGTTTTAAAGGGCGAACTGACCCAGGATCAGATAGATAAAATCAAGAATTATTGCATTAACCCTGTTGATTCAAGAGAGGCGTCAATGGACAAGCCTGATACCCTCAGAATGAAGCTTAACGTTCCTGAGGATGTTGCCACAGTTAAGGGATTTATTACAAAGTCCGACAAGGAAGTAACTGATCTTATCGGGGATCTGGGTCTTGCCATGAGTGAGGCTGATATACTTTTCTGCCGTGATTACTTCAGAGATACGGAAAAGAGAGATCCTTCCATTACTGAAATCAGGGTTATTGATACTTATTGGTCAGACCATTGCAGACATACTACCTTTGCAACCAACATTGACAGTGTTGAGATAGAGGACGGAAAGTATAAAAAGCCTATTGAGGAGGCCTATGACCTTTACCTTTCAAAGCGTAAGGAGCTTGGAAGGGAAAATAAGAGCATCTGCCTTATGGATATTGCCGTTATGGGTATGAGAGCCTTAAAGGCTGAGGGTAAGCTTGACAATCTTGACGAGTCAGAGGAAATCAACGCTTGCAGTATTGTTGTGCCCGTTGATATTGATGGTAAAAAGGAAGACTGGCTCATTATGTTCAAAAATGAGACACACAATCATCCTACTGAAATAGAGCCATTTGGTGGTGCTGCTACCTGTCTTGGTGGCGCCATAAGAGATCCCCTTTCAGGCAGAAGCTATGTATATCAGGCTATGCGTGTAACGGGCTGCGGAGATCCACGTACCTCAGTTGCAGATACCCTTCACGGTAAACTGCCACAGAGAAAACTTACTACAGGTGCTGCACATGGATACAGCTCCTACGGTAATCAGATAGGACTTGCAACAGGTCAGGTATCGGAGATATATGACGAGGGCTATGTTGCAAAGAGAATGGAAATCGGTGCCGTTATCGGTGCTGCAAAAAAGAGTGATGTTATAAGGGAGCGTCCTGCAAAGGGTGATGTTATTATCCTTGTAGGCGGTCGTACCGGTCGTGATGGCTGCGGCGGTGCTACAGGTTCCTCCAAGGAGCATAATGAGGATTCAATCCTGACCTGCGGTGCTGAGGTGCAAAAGGGTAATGCACCTACAGAGCGTAAGCTCCAGAGACTTTTCCGTAAGAGTGAAGTCAGCAGAATGATAAAGAGATGTAACGACTTTGGTGCAGGTGGTGTTTCCGTTGCCATTGGTGAGCTTGCAGAGGGACTTACAATAAACCTTGATCTTGTTCCTAAAAAGTATGAGGGTCTTGACGGTACCGAGCTTGCTATTTCCGAATCCCAGGAAAGAATGGCAGTTGTGGTTGACCCAAGCGATGCAGATAAATTTATAGCCTTTTCAAATGAAGAAAACCTTGAGGCTACAGTTGTTGCCGAAGTTACAGATAACAGAAGACTGGAAATGTTCTGGAGAGGCAAGGATATAGTTAATATTTCAAGGGATTTCCTTGACACTAACGGTGCTGTACAGCATGCTGATGTATATGTCGAGTCCCCTGCCGTAAAGCCTGCATTAAAGGCTACAGAGGGCAATATAAAGGATAAGTGGCTTGAAACCCTTTCCGACCTGAATGTTGCCTGCCAGAAGGGACTTGTGGAAAGATTTGACTCTACTATCGGTGCAAATACCGTACTTATGCCATTTGGCGGTAAAAACCAGCTGACACCTGCTGAGGTAATGGCGGCTAAAGTTCCTGTACTTAAGGGTGAAACAACAACAACTACCCTTATGAGTTGGGGCTATAACCCTGTTGTTGCAAAGTGGAGTCCATTCCACAGTGCAATGTATGCGGTAGTTGAATCTGTGGCTAAGATAGTTGCAGGTGGCGGACGCTATGACAGAGTAAGACTTACATTCCAGGAGTACTTTGAAAGACTTGGAACTGAGCCAAGCAGATGGGGTAAGCCCTTTGCAGCACTCCTTGGTGCCCTTGAGGCCCAGATGCAGCTTGGTACAGGTTCCATAGGCGGCAAGGACAGTATGTCAGGTACCTTCAAGGATATGGATGTACCCCCTACCCTTGTATCCTTTGCAGTTGATGTAACGGATATGGATAAGGTGATTTCACCTGAGTTCAAGGCTGCCGGTCATAAAATAGTAAGGCTTGTTACCTCCTATGATGAGTATGACAGACCTGACTTTGATGAGCTTAAGAAAAACTTTGATGTACTCAGTAACCTTATTGAGAGCAAAAAGGTTGTTTCTGCGGCTACCATTGGTTTTGGCGGTGTTGCGGCGGCAATAAGCAAGATGTGCTTCGGTAATGGCATAGGTGCCGAAATAAATGATGATGACCTCTTTAACTGGAATTACGGTTCCTTTGTATTTGAGGTGGCTGATGACAGTGCCCTTGAGGAGCTTAAGGGTTATAATTATAAGGTAATCGGTAATACTATTGACAGGGCAGAGATAGTTGCAAATGGTGAAACCATATCCCTTGATGAGGCTCTCAGGACATGGTTCAGACCACTTGAAAAGGTATTCCCAACCAGATACTTTGATAGTTTTGACAAGAGCAATATAGCATTAAAGTCATTTAATGTGGCTGTTAAAAAGACATCCGGCAAGGGTATAGCCGCACCACGTGTGCTTATACCGGTATTCCCTGGTACAAACTGCGAGTATGATACCTTAAGGGCATTTGAAAGGGCAGGGGCAGTTGCTGATACCCTTGTTATTTCAAACCTTAAGAATGAATGGCTCAGTCAGTCCATTGACAAAATGGCTGAAATGATTAACAACTCACAGATCATTATGGTTCCGGGTGGTTTCAGTGCAGGTGATGAGCCTGAGGGTTCAGGTAAGTTCATTGCTGCTGTATTCAGAAATCCCAAGATCACTGAGGCGGTAAATAACCTTCTTAAAAACAGAGACGGTCTTATGCTGGGTGTATGTAACGGTTTCCAGGCTCTTATAAAGCTGGGACTTGTGCCTTACGGTGAAATAAGGGATATGGAGGAAAGTTCTCCTACACTTACCTTTAATACCATAGGCAGACATGTATCCTGTCTTGCCAATACAAAGATAATCTCCAATAAGTCACCATGGCTCTGGGAGAGTGAGGTAGGGGATATTCATACAGTTGCTTTCTCCCATGGCGAAGGTAGATTTATGGCTGATGAGGCTACTGTCAAGGCTCTTGAGGCTAACGGACAGATAGCCACACAGTATGTTGACCCTGCAGGAGAGCCTACCTATGACATCAGATATAACCCAAATGGTTCTGTTTATGCAATAGAGGGTATCACCAGTCCTGACGGTCGTGTCCTGGGTAAGATGGGACATACAGAACGTATAAGTAACGGTGTATACAAGAACGTATGCGGCGAAAAGGATCAGAAGATTATCCTTTCCGGTGTTAAGTATTTTAGTTAATTTAAATTAGTATTTTTATACAAATTTTATAATTATTATGGAGTTGAATTGGAGGTATTGACATGAAAGTGGTTAGTGTGGCATTAAGTGGGGCAGCGTTATTGATGAGTGCGGCGGCTCTTGCCCTCTCAATTATAGCACTTGTTCATAAAAGTTGAGAAAAAATGTAAAAGCGACAAAAAATTGTTTAACTTTTGCGTCAAATGTGGTATAATGCTAGTTGGTTACAGAGGGTAACAATTCGGGGTTACCTCCCCATCAATCTAAAAATTTTTTTAGGAGGAATAAAAAAATGGTTAAAGTTGCTATTAATGGTTTCGGTCGTATCGGTCGTCTTGCTTTCAGACAGATGTTTGCTGCTGACGGTTACGAGGTTGTAGCTATCAACGATCTTACTGCACCTAAGATGCTTGCTCATCTTCTTAAGTATGACTCAGCACAGGGTAGATTTGACGGTACTGTAGAGGCTACTGACGATTCTATCATTGTAAATGGTCAGGAGATCAAGATCTACAAGGAAGCTGATGCTAATAACCTTCCTTGGGGTGAGCTTGATGTAGACGTTGTTCTTGAGTGTACAGGTTTCTACACTTCTAAGGAGAAGTCAATGGCTCACATCAATGCAGGTGCTAAGAAGGTAGTTATTTCTGCTCCAGCAGGTAATGACCTTCCTACAATTGTATTCAACACAAACCATGACGTACTTACTAAGGATGACAAGATCATCTCTGCTGCTTCATGTACAACAAACTGTCTTGCTCCTATGGCTAAGGCTCTTAACGATTACGCTGAAATCCAGTCAGGTATCATGGTAACTATCCATGCTTACACAGGCGATCAGATGGTTCTTGATGGTCCTCACAGAAAGGGTGACCTTAGAAGAGCACGTGCTGCAGCTATCAACATCGTTCCTAACTCAACAGGTGCTGCAAAGGCAATCGGTCTTGTTATTCCTGAGCTTAACGGCAAGCTTATCGGTTCTGCACAGAGAGTTCCTGTTCCTACAGGTTCAACTACTATCCTTACTGCAGTTGTTAAGGGCAAGGATATTACTGTTGACTCTGTAAACGCTGCTATGAAGGCTGCTGCTAACGAGTCCTTCGGTTACAATGAA
>CASFCZ010000078.1 GCA_949293325.1 uncultured Eubacteriales bacterium
ATGGTAGTAAAACATAGACTTTCCCAGATTCTTTTTAACCTCCGTTTGAGAGTAGTGTAATTTCATATGGTAGTAAAACATAGACTTTCCCAGATTCTTTTTAACCTCCGTTTGAGAGTAGTGTAATTTCATATGGTAGTAAAACAGGCCTGGGATATAGCACGGTTTTTCGTTTGTTTGAGAGTAGTGTAATTTCATATGGTAGTAAAACTATGAAAAACGAAATTTATGCAAACGCTATGTTTGAGAGTAGTGTAATTTCATATGGTAGTAAAACAATCCGAGTATTGCGTGGAAAGAGCAATAAGTTTGAGAGTAGTGTAATTTCATATGGTAGTAAAACAGGAGCGATAGCATAAGTATCACGCCTGAAGTTTGAGAGTAGTGTAATTTCATATGGTACTAAAACAAGGCTGCCGTCATATTCACGTGGACGTATATTTGAAAGTAGTGTAATTTCATATGGTAGTAAAAAAGTAAGATTCGATATTTTAGGTGATTATATTAAGCATAGTGTTCTATAACTTTTTTATGCAATGAATTTGATTATACAATTATTTTCAACAACAAATTTTGTGGAAAAATAAAAAAGTGCTTGTAATCAGGTAATTGCTGTGTTATACTATTTAATGTATGAAATCCGATGTTCAGGGATTGGTATCTCCGACCGTTCCTTAGCATCAGGGGTGTATACCAAAAATATTTATATTTATTATGGAGGAATTTAAAATGGAATTCAACAAGAAGGACATTATCGCTAAGTTCGGCAGAACTCCTGAGGATACAGGTTCTCCTGAGGTTCAGGTAGCTCTCCTTACAGCAAGAATCAACCACTTAACTGAACACCTTAAGGAGCATAAGAAGGATCATCATTCAAGACGTGGTCTTCTTAAGATGGTAGGTCAGAGAAAAGGTTTACTTAACTACATTAAGTCTAAGGATATCGTTAAGTATCGTGAACTTATCGCAGAGCTTGGCTTAAGAAAGTAATTTTTATTGTATGATTTTATGATCATGCCGAGGCTGTCGAATTACTTCGGCAGCCTTTTCTTTTATTATCAAGGCGAGGGAGTACATCATTTTTAGTTTACAAATATCCTGCCGTAACGGTATTTGTAAGCTAAAAATAACTCCCCTGCCATATTTATACTACAGGAGGATAAACAATGTACAAAACTTATTCAATGGATCTGGCAGGCCGAAAGCTCAGCATTGAGATAGGCAGAGTTGCAGAGCTTGCCAATGGCGAATGTATCGTAAGGTATGGGGATACGGTTGTGCTGGTTACGGCTACGGCTTCCGAAAAGCCAAGGGCAGGTATCGACTTTTTCCCTCTTTCAATCGACTATGAGGAAAAGCTTTACTCAGTAGGCAAAATCCCAGGTAGCTTTAACAGACGTGAGGGCAGACCTTCAGAAAAAGCTATCCTTACTGCAAGAGTAATCGACAGACCTATCAGACCTCTTTTCCCTAAGGATTACAGAAATGATGTTTGTATCAATGCAACTGTATTGAGCGTTGATCAGGACTGTGCTCCTGAGATCTGTGCCATGATTGGCTCATCTATTGCCCTTTCTATCTCCGACATACCTTTCTATGGACCTACAGGTTCAGTTTCTGTTGGTATGGTTGATGGTGAATTTGTAATCAATCCTACTGCAGAGCAGAGGGCTGTAAGCAGACTTAACCTTACAGTAGCTTCCACAAAGGAAAAGGTAATGATGATTGAGGCCGGTGCTGATGAGGTATCTGATGAGGATATGTTTGAGGCTATTATGTTCGGTCATAGGCAGAATGTTGAAATATGTAAGTTTATTGACGGTATTGTTGCTGAGCTTGGTAAGCCTAAGCATAGCTATGAGGAGCATGTTGTTGACCATGACTTCTACGAGGCTATTAAGGCACTTATTACAGATCCACGTATGGAGGAGGCTGTATTTACCGATCTTAAGCAGGTAAGGGACGAGCGTATTACAGAGATTACAAATGAGGTTATTGAAAAGCTTGCATCCTTCAAGGCAGAGGACGAGGATGATGAGGCCTTTGCTGTAAGGGCTGACGAGGCTATATATAAGTATGAAAAGGAAACCGTAAGGCGTATGATCTTAAGGGATCACAAGCGTCCTGACGGTCGTGCCCTTAACGAGATCAGACCTCTTAGTGCTGAGGTTGATATCCTTCCACGTACCCATGGTTCAGCTCTCTTTAAAAGAGGACAGACTCAGGTACTTACCGTTACTACCTTAGGCTCTGCGGGAGATGCTCAGAAGCTTGACGGTCTTGACCCAACAGAAACAACCAAGAGATATATGCACCACTATAACTTCCCGGGTTATTCAGTAGGTGAGGCTAAGCCTTCCAGAAGCCCAGGAAGAAGAGAGATAGGTCACGGTGCCCTTGCTGAAAGAGCACTTTTACCTGTTATCCCATCTGAAAGTGAGTTCCCTTATGTACTTAGGCTTGTATCTGAAGTATTAAGCTCAAACGGCTCTACATCACAGGCAAGTGTATGTGGTTCTACCCTTTCACTTATGGCAGCAGGTGTACCTATTAAAAGACCTGTTGCAGGTATCTCCTGTGGTCTTGTAACAGGTGAGACTGATGATGACTTTATTCTTCTTACAGATATTCAGGGCCTTGAGGACTTCTTTGGTGATATGGACTTTAAGGTTGCAGGTACTCATGAGGGTATCACAGCTATTCAGATGGATATGAAGATACAGGGTCTTACACCTGAAATTATTAAGGGTGCCATTGAAAATACCCATGTAGCAAGGAACTATATCCTTGATGAGGTAATGCTTAAGGCTATTCCTGAACCAAGGAAGGAACTTAGCAAATATGCTCCTAAGATTGAGTTTGTTCAGATCAATCCTGATAAGATGGCTGAGGTTATAGGTTCTAAGGGTAAGGTTATTAACAGAATTATTGAGGAGTCCGGTGTTGACAAGATCGATACAGAGGATGAAGGCAGGATCTTTGTTTCCTCTAAGGATGCAGAGGCTATTAAGAAGGCTGTTGATATGATCAAGTGTATTGCTGAGGATCCTGAGGTTGGTAAAATCTATAAGGGTAAGGTTACAAGAATAATGAACTTTGGTGCCTTTGTTGAGATTGCACCTGAAAAGGAAGGTCTTGTACACATTTCCAAGCTTGCCCATGAAAGGGTAGCTAAGGTTGAGGATGTTGTTAATGTAGGCGACATTATTGATGTTAAGGTTACCGAAATAGACAGCCAGGGCAGAATCAATCTTTCAAGAAAGGATTGTCTTCCAAAGCCCCAGAAAAAGTCTGAGTAATATGATGACTTGTTAATAAAATGAATTTTAAGGGAACGGTTAATTCGTTTACATAGGTTTCCTCCTATGTTTGCCTGATAACTGTTCCCTTTTTGGATAAGATAAAGGATATAAAGTTAATTTTAGGTGGTGTTTTTTTGCTTATACAGCATACTTTTTCAGGTGGTGTCAGACTTGTAATAAATTCTCTGCCCTATGGCAGCAGTGTAAGTATGGGTATATATGTCCGCAATGGCTCAAGGGATGAGCAGAAGGGGCAGGAGGGAATTTCCCATTTTATAGAACACATGCTCTTTAAGGGGACCCATAACAGGACTGCTTCGGATATAGCTGAGGAAATGGATGCAATGGGCGGTCAGCTTAATGCCTATACCACCAAGGAATATACTTGCTATTATGCAAGGGTGCTAAATGAAAATTTTCCCCAGGTTGCGGATATTTTAAGTGATATGTACTTTAACTCAAAATTTGACATAGAAGAAATAAACCGTGAGGCATCCGTTATAGTGGAAGAAATAAACATGTATGAGGATACCCCCGATGAGTTGGTTTTTGATGAGCTTCAGCTTGGTATATGGAAAGACAATAATCAACTGGGAAAGCCTATATTAGGAACTGCCGAAAGTGTAAAGGCATTGAAAAGGGCTGACTTTGTTGACTATATGTACAGCCATTACCGACCTGACAATACAGTGGTGGCTGTTGCAGGAAATATCAAGCCCCAGCAGGTTATAAATACCCTTGAGAGATATTTCGGTAAGCCCTGGGCATCTGAAAAGCCCCGGACGTTCAAAATGGCGGAGTATGTGACCTGTAATCGCAGGAAGAAAAAGGATATTGAGCAGGTGCATATATGTATTTGCTATAAGGGTATTCCCATAGGTGATAGGCATATGTATGATATGAATGTGCTCAATACCATTCTCGGAGGTGGTATGAGCTCAAGACTGTATCAGAGTATAAGGGAAAAATATGCCCTTGCCTATTCCATCTACAGTTATATGAGTTGTTATATGGATGCAGGTATATTTACCGTGTATGCAGGTGTTAATCCGGAATATGAGGAGAGAGCAAAGGAGCTGGTTTTCAGCGAAATAGAGGGGCTGTATACAAACAGGATTACAGAGGAAACCCTTGAAAAGGCAAAACAGCAGATAAAGAGCAATTATCTCCTGGGTCTGGACAGCACAATAAACCGTATGGAGTCCTGTGGAAGGAACCTGCTTCTCAGAAACACGCTTATTGATACCGATGAAGTAGTGTCAGGCATAGATGCAGTGAGTCTTGACAGCCTCTATGAACTTATAGGTGATGTGTTTAAGAAAGATAATATCAGTATTTCCGTTGTGGGAAAGTAAACTATATTGATGCAGGTTATTTGTGTCTGCATCTTTTTTGTACAAAAGAAAAAGCAGCTGATACAGGACCAGCTGCTGTCTATATATAAATATCCGGTAGGGGGAGGATATTATATACTTGAGGCTAAAATAGCCTCAACAAAAAATAAATATGTCAATATCCAATAGGGGGAAGGATATAACAAGCGTCAGCGGGGCAACGGGCCCCGCCTTTTAAAGTAAATACGTCAATATCCAATAGGGGGGAGGATATTATATGGCCGGTACATGGGGAATGTAACGACCCTTTAAATAAATATGCAAATATATTCGTTGGGGATGCAAATATATTGTAATAACCGAAAAAAACTCAATTCAAGCTATATGCTTAAACTGAGTTACTTAACTAAATATCGGTAACCCAGCTGTCATAGCATTAATGCCTTAGACCTGAGGCTTTGCGTCCCTGTCTTTCAACAGGTTTGCCTTTATCACATATTTATTTAATTATGTAGAAACTTATTAATTTCTACACTCATAATATAGCATAAAATTTGTGACCAATCAAGGGTTTTTTTGAAAAAATATTTGATTTTACACTTTGCATAGAAATAGTGTGTTTTTTTTATATATATTGTGGATTTTTAACAAAGAACTTGCCTATATAATTTATATTAAAGTCCTTATCCAAAGTTTGTAAACATCCCTTGACGGGAGAGGCTTAAAAAGGTATAATCATATATATACGCAAGATGAGGGAGATAATTATTTATTTATTTGAATTGTCTGACAATTACACCTTGCTAATCTCAAGTAAAAGGAGAGTCTTTTTATGGCTTTATTCAGCAGGATGAGCAGGGAGGAATTGCTTGCTGCCGAAGCAGAGCTGCTTGAAAAATATAACGCCTTTAAGGCTAAGTCAATGCAGCTTGATATGTCAAGGGGTAAGCCTGCTCCCGCACAATTAAATCTGTCAAACGGTATACTCAGTATGCCTATTGATAATTATATCAACTGTGAGGGTATAGATGTACGTAACTATGGTATACTTAACGGTATACTGGAGTGCCGCCGCCTCTTTTCCGATCTTCTGGATATACCTCTGGATAACATTATTATAGGAGGTAACTCCAGTCTTAATCTTATATATGATGCCTTTACAAGGCTTTATATCTTTGGTTCCCTGGGTTCAACACCTTGGGGTAAGTTGGATAAGGTTAAGATACTTTGTCCGGTGCCTGGCTATGACAGGCATTTTGCCATTTGTGAAGAACTTGGTTTTGAAATGATTAATATTCCTATGTCTGAAACAGGCCCCGATATGGATATGGTGGAGAGGCTTGCAGCAGAGGATCCTGCTGTTAAAGGTATACTTTGCGTTCCACTTTATTCAAATCCCGATGGTATATGCTACAGTGACGAAACTGTGGAGAGGCTTGCAAAGATGCCTACTGCAGCAGAGGATTTTAAAATAATATGGGATAATGCCTATGCTGTTCACCATGTATATAAGGAAGTTAAGCTGCGCAATATCTTTGACGCCTGTAAGCAATACGGCACAGAGGATAGGATACTTTACTTCTTCTCAACTTCAAAGATTACCTTTCCGGGTTCAGGTGTTGCCCTTGTGGCATCTGGAGACAGGTATATTGAGGATATACGTAGACGTTTCAGCAAGCAAACCATTGGCTACAGTAAGGTAAATCAGCTTGAAACCTACAACTTTTTCCGTACTCCTGAAAATGTTAAAGCCCACATGAAAAGATTGGGTAATCTGCTTAAGTCTAAGTTTAATATTGTTCTTGAAAAGCTTGACAGTGAATTTAAGGATACTGATCTGCTCAGGTGGCATAAGCCCATGGGCGGTTACTTTATTTCCGTTTATACAATGGATGGATGTGCTATTGAAACTGTCCGCCTGGCTAAAGAGGCAGGACTTACACTGACAAATGCCGGAGCTTCCTATCCATATGGTAAGGACCCACATGACAGTAATATCCGTCTTGCACCTTCCTACCCTGATGAGGAGGATCTTGTTCAGGCAATGGAGCTGTTCTGTATATGTGTTAAGCTTGCTGCTATTAAGAAATTGCTTGCAAAATAAATAGGAAAAGGAGATAAATATGACTAAGTTTAACGAAAATTATCTTAATCTTAAGGAAAGCTATCTGTTTTCTGATATTGCTAAAAGGGTAAGTGCCTATCAGCAGGCAAATCCTGATAAAAAGGTTATCCGCCTTGGTATCGGTGATGTTACCCTTCCCCTTGCACCTTCTGTTATAAAGAGCCTTCATGCTGCTGTTGATGAAATGGCTGACGCAGCTACATTCCATGGTTATGGCCCTGAGCAGGGATATGACTTCCTCCGTGAGGCTATCCGTGACTATTACAAGCGTAACGGTGTTGAGCTGGAGGCTGACGAGATATTTGTATCTGACGGTGCAAAGAGTGATACAGGTAATATAACTGATATGTTTTCAGTGGACAACGTAGTTCTTGTGCCTGACCCTGTGTATCCTGTGTACGTTGATACAAACATCATGAATGGCAGAAAGATTATTTATATGGATGGTACTGCTGAAAACAACTTCCTTCCTATGCCTGATCCTGCTGTACATGCAGATATTATTTACCTTTGCTCACCTAATAATCCTACAGGTGCAGCTTACAATAAGGAGCAGCTTAAGGCATGGGTTGACTATGCCCTTGAAAATAATGCGGTTATCCTTTTTGATTCTGCTTATGAGGCATTTATCAGCGATCCTTCTCTGCCACGCAGTATATATGCCGTAGAGGGAGCAAAGAAGTGTGCTGTTGAGTTCTGTTCCCTTTCAAAGACAGCAGGCTTTACAGGTACACGTTGCGGATACACCATAGTGCCTAAGGCTATTGTATCCAAAGCATCAGAGGGCAGTGAGGTAAGTCTTAATAAGATGTGGAACCGCCGTCAGACCACAAAGTTCAACGGTGTGCCATATATAATCCAGCGTGCAGCTGCAACTGTATTCTCTGTAGAGGGTATGAATGAGTGTAAGGCTATGATTGATACCTATAAGGTAAATGCAAAGATTATTGCCGATACTATGGATGAGATGGGTGTACGCTACTATGGCGGTATCAACTCACCTTATATTTGGTTTGAGTGTCCATTTAATATGTATTCATGGGATTTCTTTGACTTTATGCTTGATAAGATTCAGGTTGTGGGTACTCCAGGTGCAGGTTTTGGTAAAAACGGAGATAACTTCTTCCGTCTTACTTCATTTAACAATAAAGCTAACACTGAAGAGGCAATGGCAAGATTTAAGACACTTTTCAATAAGTAATATTTCAGGGATTGATATGTCAAAAAGACCTATCAATCCCTGTTTTTTACGGATAGTATATAATAAAAGGCGAAGCCAGTGTATAGGCTTCGCCTGTATTTATGTGTTGTAAAATAATTTCCTGTAAAGATCTTCTTTGCCCTTAAGACTGCTTTTGAAGGTTATGCTTCCTTCAGTGGCATTACTTACAAGGTCTGTTTCCTTCAGCTGATGGAGGGCTTCCCTTGCTGCCCCTATACCCCCGTCATATAGTTTTATACCCTTTGCTGCCCTTTGTATAGCATCCTTCAGCAGTGGAAAATGGGTACAACCCAGTACTATACCATCCACATTGTGAATATATGGAGCAAGGATGGTGTTTAAATAGTTTTCCAGTTCCTTACCTTCGGTTATGCCGCCTTCGGCAAATTCCACAAGCTCAGGGCAAGGCAGTGATATTATTTCAGCTATGTCCTTATATTTTTCAAGGAGCAAAAGAAATTTCCTTTCCCTCAGGGTCAGCTCTGTAGCCATTACAAGTACTCTGCCCCCCTTACATTCAAGGGCAGCGGGCTTTATTGCAGGTTCAAGACCTATCATTGGCACAGAGGGATACATTTCCCTTAGGCTTACTATTGCGGCGGAGGTGGCGGTGTTACAGGCTATAACTACTTCCTTGGCACCTGCCTTAATAAGTCCGTCAGTATTATGAATGGTCAGTCTTCTTACTTCCTCAGTAGGCTTTGTGCCGTAGGGTGCATTAAGTGAGTCTCCGTAGTATATATAATTTTCATTTGGCATAAGCCGTACCAGTTCCTTTAAGACACTGATACCCCCTGCCCCTGAATCAAATACCGCAATGGGATTTAGTCTTTTGTTCATAGCCTTACCGCTTTCTGAAAAATAGTCTAAGGATATAATACCCTTTTGCGGTTTTTATGTCAAGGGTCTATATTCTGCTGTATATGCTTTTACAGGTATAAAGGGGCACAGCAGGATTATGCCCCGTTACTCTGTCTTTAACTATCATAACTGTTACAGGGGCCTGAGAGTATCTGATAAACAATGAGTCATGACCAACACACAGACCTATTACTATATTAAGATCTGTTTTTTGTGCATTTAATGCCATTGCCTGCATTATAGGATTGCACATGGACTCGTACTTTGCCCCCTTCAGGAGGGTGTTTTCAATGGGGATACCTATCTCTGACTTTTCCACTGCACCTATTTTACAGCCTACTGCATAGTATTCGATATTATGTTTTTTAAGCAGGCTTGCAAATATACCCGTTTCGTTTATCAGTCCCACACAGGTGGCAATACCTACCTTTTTCGCTCCGAATTCTTTAATAAATTCAATGGTTTCCTCCACCCTTGTGTATTTGCCGTAGAATTGTGATTCGATTTGGGCACTTACCTGCATAAGTCTTTGGTTGAGCTCGTCATTAAGGTAAAGCTCCTTTGCCTTAGCCAGTAGTTCTTTGTCAACATTGGCTGTAAGACAGCCCTTAGGGTATCGGTTTTCTTCACGGTATTCACAGGCAGCAACACGGCAGTTGCCACAGGTAAATGGTTGATTTACTCTGTTTTCTTCACTCAAAGTCATCATCTCCCCTATATAAAAAAGGAGCTTAGTCCCATTGGACCAGGCTCCGTTACTTGTTATTCATCCATTATAGATCCTCTTATATATAATTACAAGTCAATTTTTTTTTTGATTTTATGTGCGGTTGCACAAGATGTTACAAAAAATAACTTATTTCCTTTCTTAATCTTTCTATTATTTTCTTCTCAAGCCTTGATATGTAGCTCTGACTGATTCCCAGTATATCCGCCACTTCCTTTTGGGTTTTTTCTCTGCCTTCCTTATTAAGTCCGAAACGCAGCTCTATTATTTCCCTTTCACGGGGTTCTAGCTTCATAAGGGCTTCCTTTAAAAGCTGTCTGTCTACTTCCTCCTCAAGTCCACGGCAAATTATATCCACATCTGTACCCAATATATCAGATAACAGCAGTTCGTTTCCCTCCCAGTCCACATTTAAAGGTTCGTCAATGGAAACCTCTGATCGGGTTCTGGTGTTTCGCCGCAGGTACATCAATATTTCATTTTCTATACACCTTGAGGCGTAGGTAGCAAGTTTTATTTTTTTATCTGAGTTAAAGGTGTTTATTGCCTTTATAAGACCTATTGTGCCTATGGATATCAGGTCTTCGGGATTTATACCTGTATTTTCAAACCTTTTTGCTATGTATACCACAAGTCTAAGGTTATGTTCTATCAGTTCTTTTTTTGCTTCTTCACTTTTATCTGAGTGAAGTGCGGCTATCATTTCCCCCTCCCTTTCACTGTCAAGGGGTGGAGGCAGTATGTCACTTCCTCCTATGTAGTATACGCAGTTATTGCCTAACAACCTCTGCCATATTCTGCTTATAGTATCTCTTATCCCCATTTATATTACCTCCGTTTCGGGATCAATAAGTGCGTTGTATACTCCCCTGCCAAGGGATGTATCAACGGCAGCGACTATTACAGTGTCTTTTTTTATATTGTCTATCCATGCCCCATCGCATTTTATTCCTATCAGTACACCGGTATTGTTGCCTATGCTTTTGTATGGAATAAGCCGCAGATCCTCCCCGGGATTTTCATATAAGGGAGCAACTGCCTTTTTTTCGGCTATAATAACCCTTTCGCCCCTGTAGCTTAGTTCGTTTCCCGTATCAATAAGTGCTGTAAGGCTGACTTTTGTATCTCCCCTGTAAAGAATTATCGGGCACAGCCTCTGATGCTGTATGGCGGCGGATCTGATTTGTTTTATAAAGATAAATATCCCTATGTACATAAGGGTAACGGGTATTACCCATGGAAAGGATCCGATTGCCAGCCTTACCCCTCCTGCAAGTATGGCTGAGGCAAGAGCCGTCAGACTGTAAGTAATGTTTTTTTTGAGTGTCATTTTTCCGAAGCATAGTGCGGTTCCTGCTGACAGAAGTAAAACAGCTGTAACCGGGTTTGCCATGAAGCCCAGATACAGGATTACAATAGTACTTATTACACTTAGTATAAATGATATTACAAGTATCCTTGCAACCCTTATCCCTATGTTATGTATAAGGGCAGCTGTCAGATAGGAGGCAAATAGCATTGCTGTGCTTGTGAGTATCATAATATCCGCATATACTACCGTCATATTATCCATCCCTTCCTTGTCTGATAATTATAAGCCTGATAGGGGGAAAAAAATGTCATTTAAGGCGCAGTTATTCCCAAAAAATATAGTCAAATTATCCCTTAATCCTTGTACATATCTTTAAAAGGGGCTGAATATATTGACTTAAAGGGAGGTGGTGCAATGGAAGATAACATGCCGGATCTTGAGCAGATAGGAAAGATAGTAAAGACTGCCAAGCTCCTTGGGGGACTTATGCAAAGGGAAGAACCTCAACAGGTTACCCAACAGGATGAAAGGGAGGAAAAGAATTTTTCTGCCTTTGACGATGAGTTTCAGTCTCCGGCAATACGCAGCATAAAGGCGGCTATACCTTATCTTGACTGTAAGTATCAGAAAAATATGGGTATAGCAGTTAAATTAATGGAGTTGGACAGACTTATCAATCATTACACGGTTATTGCTGCCCAAAGCAGTAATGACAATGGTAAGGCAATGCTTACTGCTGTTAAAAATGAGCTGCCTGACCAGATAAAGCCTGCTGCGGATCTGCTGATGAAAATAATGGAGATAAGGGAGATAACACTTGCTTTGAAAGGAGCTGAGGCTAATTGAATAGGGAGGATATATTTTCGGACAGTGCCTTTGATAAAATACCTGATAAAGTTAAGGAGGATATGCTGTCCCTTGCAGACAGCCTGAAGGGGAAGAACGTGCAGGAGGCAGTACCGTATCTTGCGGTCTTTATGCAGAGCCTGCCAAAGGGATATGTACTTAGCCGTTCGGAAAAGGAAGCAATGCTTTCTGCCGTAAGCAGGGATATGAAGGAAAGTGACAGGAAAAAGCTTTATAAGATAGTAACACCCTTTTTGTAAAAGCGTAAAATAAAACCCGAAAGGATTACAAGGTCTTTTCGGGTTTTCCTGTTAATATTAAAATGTATTTGCAAGTACAATGGAGTTTTTAGGCTCGATTTCTATTTCTACAACACTGTTCTGTATTGTGTACTCCCTTACGGTACGGCTGAAGCCATCCTTATGGGAGCGTATTATCCGATACATCTTTTCTCCGTTGAGCATTTCAAGGCGCCATACAGGTACTTTAATGGTTCGTGTGGTATCACCGTTATTAAGCAGAACTGCAATCTTCTCCCTGTCATTCCACCTGCCGTAGCAAATAATGCCATAGTCCATGTACAGATAGTCAAGGGAGCCTGTTGAGATTGCCTTATACTTTTTGTGAATGTCTATCATTGCCTTATAGTAATCAAATATGTCTTTGTTTATATTGTCCCATGGAAAGGGACGACGATTGTCAGGGTCGGTCCAGCCTGTAAGTCCCGCCTCATCTCCATAGTAGATAGTAGGAGCACCTGTCCAGGTCATCTGCATGGTAATAGCCTGCTTCATAACAGATGTATCCACATCCATGTCGGCTGTCTGGGAGCCTGCTGTGTGGAGTCTGCCTACATGGCGGTTGGTTCTTGTGAGAAACCTTGAGTGGTCGTGGTTTGAAAGCTCGTTCATGGCAGTTGTCAGACTTTCGTAGGAAAATCTGGCTGAGTAGTAACGCATTGAGCCTTCAAAAGCAGCTGCATTGTTGTATTTTGAACTGTCTTCACTTTCGCTGTGCTTTTCCATACCAGTTAAAAACCAGGTGATGGGCTCCATAAAGGCATCATAATTCATTACGGTATCCCATTGTCCGCCCATAAGCCATGGCTTAGGATCACCGTAGTGCTCTGCAAGGATAATTGCTTTGGGATTTGCCATTTTTACAACTGCACGGAAATCACGCCAGAATTTATGGTTAAATTCCTTGCTGAAACCAAGATCTGCTGCCACATCAAGCCGCCAGCCATCGCAGTTAAAGGGTGGAGATACCCACTTTTTGGCAATTTTCATTATATAATTATAAAGTTCCTGTGACTTTTCATAGTTGAGCTTGGGGTGATTGTCATGTCCCCACCAGCCGTTATAACTGCCGTCATCATACCATTGAAAATAATCTCTGTACGGGCTGTCTTTATGATTATATGCACCCTTCTCATATCCGCTGCGCTCATAAAAGCCTTCTTTATCAAGCCACTTGTTAAAGGCACCGCAGTGATTGAATACGCCGTCAAGTATTACTTTGATACCTCTTTTATGTGCCTGTTTTACCAGCTCTGCAAAAAGTTCGTCACTTTTTGCAAGGTTTTCCTTATCGCAGGTGCGGATAATATATTTACCTGCCCCAGAGTTGTCAGTTGCATCCTCTGAAAGTATCTGGTCATTGTCATTTATTATTACACCAAAGTGTGGGTCTATATGGTCATAGTCCTGTATGTCGTACTTATGGGTACTTGGTGAGACAAATATGGGATTAAAGTAGATACAGTCAACGCCAAGGTCAGAAAGGTAATCCAGTTTGTCCATTACACCCTGTAGATCACCGCCGTAAAAGTTGCATACATCAATGTTTTCAGGAAGTGTATGCCAGTCCTTTACTGCCTTTGCTTTAAAGCCAAGATAGGTGTACTCGTTGTCAACAACATCGTTACTTTTGTCACCGTTGTAAAATCTGTCAACAAATATCTGATACATTACAGCTTCCTTAGCCCAGTTTGGAGTGTGAAAGCCTGGGAGTATGGTAAAGCTGTACTCATGATTTACATATTGAAATATGCCTGCCTTGTTGTAGTAATATTCCCTGCCGTCCTTGACTATCTTAAAGTAGTAGTATATAGGCTCGTTCTTACAGAGCAGGTCTGCACTATAGTAGTCAAATATCTCACTGATATCGCTTTTGGACATTTCGATTTCATCTTCGCCGATACAAATATAGGCATTATTAACATTGTTGTTTGCTGTTCTTAGCCGTATTGTAACTTTACTATTGCATTTGGGAGCTACAGGTGTTCTGTAGGCTGCACTTTCATCTGAAAAAATAGCGTCAAAATTAAGGTAGTTGTACTTAAGTTTTGAAAGGAGTTGCAGTCTTCCGTAATAATCTGCCTGCATAATTACATCCCCCGATTAAAAATTTTATTTTTTGTCACCTCATGGGTAACAAGCCGATTGCTACATGTCTTTTTATTTTATCATATATTATGCCGCTTAACAAGCAAAATTCAATACAAACACCGGAAAGTGACGATAAAATGTTTTTGAAAAGTGAAAAAGCAGCCAACGAACGGCTGCTTTTTCCAAAGAGAAGGTATTTTTTATGGGGTTTTTACAGTTTATTTTACATATTTGAGGGATGTATAAACTGTAGTGTGAAAATATTTAGGGGTTTTTCACAGTGATTATTATATCAAAAGGTGTCGAAACAGTGTTCACAAAATTTAATTTTTTTTTAGAAAAAAATTGTGCATTTTGTCAGTTGTGTAGATTTTAATAATTATTTCGTACACTTAGTGATATTTTTCTTCCTATTTTATATAAAAAATGTCAACCTTCTTAAGAAGTGGAATAATATAGATACTAACTTTCTATATCCTCAAGGCATCTGATGAGTTCCTCACTGCCGTTTATTTTAATTCCCTTTATTATCTGTGCTTTTATCTGGGGATCAAGCCCATCTATGGGAGTAGCCGTTTTTTCCTTCAGAATACCGTTTTCAAAAAAAACAGCCACATAACCATCCTTTTCTCCTATGGAATAGTGAGTATTGCTCCTGCCCTGAATAATCTTACGCAGCACCAGATTATCAGAGGTGAGCTCACATACCTCATATCCCTCAAGGGCTTCTTTGACTCCCTCTGTATCAAGTCCCTGAAGGTATGATGGTGCTTTTTCCTCGTAGATAAGCTCCTGATTGTCTTCAGAATAGTGGTATATATATCTTACCACCGTATTTTCGCCAACAACAGCTATATTGCTCCCCTCGTATATTCCCTCATTGGCATATACCTGTGGCAGTTCCGAGGATGTATGATTGTACAGGTTATAGCCCAGGGCAATGGAAAAGAAGGTAATTACGGCTCCTGCAAGGATTGTTCCCAGCATTTTTAAAAAGGTTTTCATAAAAAAATCATCTCCCTGTATATACTTCTTATGGATATTATTTGCATAAACCTGAAGTTTTATACAGGGAGATAAATTTTATAATATAGTTTCCATACCTATCTTCTGGGGCTTAAGTCCGCAGGATTCGTAAAATTTAAGAGCATTTTTGTTACAGCTCCATACATTGAGGGTAACATTATAGCATCCATTTTTCTTTGCAAAGTCAAGTGCTGCCTCGTAAAGGGTTTTGCCTACGTGTTGTCCCCTCAGCTTTTCATCAACGCAAAGATCATCAATATAAAGAGTTTTTATATCAGTAAGAATATTATTGTCTATATGCTGCTGAAAAATACAAAAGGCATATCCCATAAGACTGTCATTGTCGTCCACTGCTGCAAGTACAGGAGTTTTATCATTATGGAGTATTTCCTTAAGTTCATCCTCGGTGTACTTTTTTGCACCGTACTTAAAGAGGTCAGGCCTTCCCTTGTGGTGCACAAGACAAACCTGTTCCAGCAGGTCATTTATTCTTTCTATATCCTTATCTTCTGCCATACGTATTTTCAATTTTGATCTTCTCCTTTTTTATGGAATATACTTTTATATTTGTTGCCTGTTGCCATATAGCAAAGAGGTTTGATATTTTTCAATAGGGTTATACAAATCAGGCATAGTATAAATGTGTATATATTACACAGCACAAAGCCCTTTGCCGTATCAAAGACTATACCCTCCTGACGCATAATACTCAGGAAGAAGTTTCCTGACAAATATATGCCAAGGGATAAGGGAGTCAGCCTGTTAATTAACGTCTGAATTAAGTTAGGCAAATGCTCTGCCCTGAGGGCTGCAAGATATATCAGGGCGGAAAGTATTATGACCCATACAGATGTATAGGACTTGAATATTTCGCTGTATTCCCCGCTTCTGTAGGTGGCGTAGACTGTACCTGCTCCAATTACAGCTATCATAAGTAATATGGGAGGGAGGGTCAGCCTGTATTTTAACTTAAAACCATGTTCATGAAGATAATATCCCAGTACAAAGTAGCCTAAAAAGCCGTCAATATAGTTCAGCTTGTTAAGGATACTTATATTAAAGAGTGGCTTAAGCTGTTGGGGTGCCATATTATATCCCGTTTTAAAAAGACAGGCAAAAAACCATATTGCCAAAAGATATTTTACCAGCCTTTCGCTGACGGTAATCCGCCTTATAAATGGAGCAGCTATATAAAGGGGTATCAGTGCATACATAAACCAAAGATGTACCCCTGCAGGTGAGGCAAGTATGGATACCAGGGTATCCCATAGCTGAGCAGGGTCAAATACATGAAGGTTTTTCTTTATATAATAAAAGTCCTTTGCTATATATGCAATACTCCAGAATAACAGGGGTATAATCAGTCTTGGCAGTCTGCTTTTCAGCATAAAGCCGATATTATCGGTTTTTCTGTCAGACAGAAGCATAGCTCCGCTTATCATAAAAAACAATGGAACGGAGCAGGTTGCAAGGGAGGTAATTATATTCAGGATGTGCCAGGTTGCTGAAAAATAATATGCCCTTAGTCCATAGGATGCACTGTGAAGCACTATTATTGCAAACATGGACAGTATACGTATCAGATCTATATAGGGATAGTATTTTTTTGCCATTGTTTACAACCCCAGTTTTTCCTCAAGTATGGCAGCAGCTATTCCGCAAAGCTTGGGACAGGGACGTTTTTTGTAGTATTCGGTTGTCCTTGCCTCGGGCTTGGGGTTGGTATCCCCTGTTATGCCTGATAGAAGCTCACGGCATATATATGAGCCGTTTTCTTCTTTAAAGGCACCTGCAAGTTCCTGTACCATTTTGTACTGGTTTGCCTTACCCTCTATATCCTTTGGCTTATAATATCCCTGTATAAGTCCAAGAGCCAGAGACATTCCGCTTACACAACCGCACACCTCTCTGAGCCTTCCCAGCCCGCCGCCGAAGGAGGAGCTTATTTTTGCAGCTGTGTCAAAGTCAATATCGTACTTATCGGCAAAGGCAAGTACCACTGACTGGGCACAATTATACCCTTCTCTGAACAGAGCCTCTGCCTTTGGAGCATATTTGCTATTTTCTACGTCAACCATAGTATATTCCTTCCTTATCTTTGGCTTTATTATTATCTATGATACCATAAATAAGTATAACCGTCAATTATATGACACCTCTGGTATGAACTGAAAAAATCCCCGACTGCTGCGGGGATTTTCGGATTATTGGCTGACATCTTCACTGTAATAATAATTTTTATAGGGTTTCTTTTCACTTTCTACCTTATTGACAACAAGTCCAAGTATATTAACCCCTAAAAAGTTAAGGGATGATGTAAGATTGCGTAAAGCGTTCATTCTGGTTTTTCCATACTTGGCAACAAGTACTACGTTAGGTACCAGTTTAGCAAGGGACACACAGTCGCTTACTATTCCCGCAGGGGACATATCAAAGATGATATAGTCATATTCACCGTTAAGCTTTTCAAGTAACTCCTCCATACTCTTTGAGGACAAAAGAGCCTGTGGGTTAGGTGGTATCTCACCTGATGGCATAAGAAACAAATTATCGTCATTTATCTTTTGGATACTTTCATCTAAGGTGGTAATACCGCTTAACACAGTTGAAAGCCCCTTTGAGTTTTTTACATTGAACATTTTGTGCTGGGTAGGTTTTCTCATATCTCCGTCAATAAGGAGTACCTTTGTATTGTTCCTTGCAAGTGTAATTGCAAGATTGGCGGCGGTTATACTTTTTCCCTCCCCTGAGGCAGCACTTGTTATTATAAAGCTTTTGCTTCGTACAGCACCCAGGGTAAATATAAGATTTGAAAGCATGGATTTATATGCCTCTGTGGTAATAAAGTCTGTAGTGTCAAGGAGTGTAAGCCTTGAGTCCTTTGTTATCTTGCCATTTTCGTCCTTTAGTATCGGTATTTCACCAAGGGGGGAAATATTAAGATGTGCAGCAGTCTTTTCAAGGCTTTCGGCTGTATTATTGAGCAGCTTGCAAAGTATTATTACTCCGCAGGAAACCACAAGTCCGGCTACAGCACCTATGGCAGTATTTTTACTGACAGAGGGGGCGGAGGGTGAGGTGGGTACCTTGGCATTTCCGATCCTTTCCACAGAACCGGCACCGACTACTCTTTTTAATATATCCGGAGCAATATCAGCCATTGCATTGCACATATTTGCGGAAAGTTCAGGGTTAGTGGTAGTTACCTTTACAGAAAGAACCTCAGTTTCGTTTTTAGAGCTTAAACTTATGCAGTTCTGAAGGGCAGGGGTGTTTATTTGCCCGCTTAC
Organism: uncultured Eubacteriales bacterium; assembly: GCA_949293325.1. Classification (GTDB taxonomy): domain Bacteria; phylum Bacillota; class Clostridia; order Lachnospirales; family CAG-274; genus CALWRD01. The sequence goes on from CASFCZ010000078.1 coordinate 18,436, forward strand.
AGGGTCTGTACCGAAGATGGACTCCATATAGTTATCACCGTACTTTTCGTTCATATGCTGGGCTAACAAATCTATAACCGACTCATCGGTAAGTATTTCAATGTAGGCATTAACCAACTCCTGTGAAGCGTTAATATCGCTTAACTCAATTTGTCCCCCGTCATCTGAGTCGTATCGGTGATTGTTTTTTACAAACATGGAAAGGGAAGCTGTATATGTTTTGGGAATAAATACCTTTGTATACGTAAAGGCAGCCAGTGCAAATATAATTGTGCATAGTATAATAATTACTATTTTATCAAGCAATACATAAAGCAATTCCTTAAGATCAATTTCAATTGTCTGATTTTCCTCCATTGTCATCCTCCCAATAAAAAAATATATTTTTCATTATACTATCAAATAGATTTTCAGTCAACAAAAATAAGTGAAAAATTGTCGTTTTATACACATAAAATACAATTTATGTTATAAAAAAATAAATTCCAATAGATTTATTTTTCGCTGGAATAGGGTTGTGTAATTTTCATTATTTCTTAAAAACTATTCTATATACAAAGCAAAAGTTTAGTGGTATAATAAAGCAAATAAAATAACTGGAGGATAATATGGGTTTATTTAATGCGTTTAAGAAAAATAATAATACATCACAGACAGAGGAGCCTGTAAAGACACCTGAAACACCACAGACAGAACCTGAGAAAACGGTGACAGCTGAAGAAAAAAAGCCAGTGCCCCCTCTGGATCTGAAGAATAAGGAGCAGGTAGATGCAAGACTTAAGGAAATACACGATGCAGATAGACTGTACATTGTTCTTTCCCCAAGTATTGCCGATTATGAAAAGGGTTTTAGTATTCCCCTTGTGCTTATGCCCCGGGAGGATATAAAGGTAATGCTTATTTTTACCGATTACGAGGATGCAAAGCATTATGTTGAGGTAAAACGGCCTATGGTTATTGAAGGTGTGTACCCAATAGGTGAGATCAGGAAGGAGGACAAGATCAATAATCTTGATGTTATATGTGCAAATGCCCTTGCAATGGGTATTACTGCCATTGACTTCGATGTTGATACAGACCGTTCCTTTGGCTGTAAACTTGCTTACTTTATGCAGGTAAATAAGATGTCGGGACAGGGTCAGGTACTTCTTTCCAAGCAGGAGATGGAGATTGCCAAAAAAAACGGAGGCAAGATAAGACCACGTTTTAACGGCATGAGAATAATGAACTTTACTATGGATCATCTTCTTACCAAGAACAGGGCAGCAGAGGTGGAGGAAAAAATACTTGCCCAGGACGGCGTGGAATGGGCTAAGGAAAATGCCAAGCTCAATGAGCTGTGCTATACTGCAAACAATCTGAATATCAGGGCTGCTGAAATGGACAAGCAGGAGGAAGGCTCAGGCAATGAACTCAGAGAGCTTGTTGCAAAGCTTAATGAGATTATATTTGACAGACTTTCGGACCTTAAAAGGTGGTATACAATTGTCAATAAGGATACCGATGAGATATATATTAAAAATAATGCAGCATACCTTATTTTTACAGGCAGATATTTCAACAGGATGCCTGAGGGTACCAAGCAGAAGGCAATTGGTCCCTCAGTTGCAGAGCTTGCCTATGAGATTGGTGACAGGGATGTTAAGTACATTGTTGTTACAGATGGACCGAGAATACTCCATGTAATAGACAGAAGTGTATTTGGCTTTTAATAACAAAGGACATTGCATAAGGAAATATAATCCTGCAATGTCCTTTATTTTTATTGTTCTGCTGACAGGTTTAGTGCTGTGTCAAGGGCGTTTTCAGAGGTGGTTTCAATATCAGGTGTTATGCCTGTATGATTGATGCAGTTTCCCTTTGGTGTCAGTATTTCAATGGCAGTAGCCTTAATGCCATAGCCATTTAACAGCTTCATTTCCACCTGCCCTACGCCTTTGCCGTAGGAGGTATTGCCTATAATCAGGGCTTGTGGAAGGTTTTCCTTAAGGGCGTTTATAAATACCTCCGCCGAAGAAGCGGTGTTTTCATCCTGTAGAATGTATATTTTTTCGGGAGAAACGGGATTATTGTTTTCAGAAACAACGGTTTTTGAAAGGAACTTGCTTCTGTAATTGTATTGGGCTATGATACTGCCCTCAGGAAGAAATAATTCAGCTGTCTTATCGGCATATTTCAGATCTCCGCCGGGATTATTCCTTAAGTCAAATATCAGTGTTTTACAGCCGGATGCCTCCCTCAGGCTTTCCTTAATATTTTTAAATGATGAGGAAGAAAAGGT
>CASFCZ010000079.1 GCA_949293325.1 uncultured Eubacteriales bacterium
TTTATTTTGCAAATTTCCTTGACACGCTAAAGGGCACCCTTCCGTGCCCCTTCATTTTACCCATTTAACACAATCTGCATGATTTCAGAACAGTCATCCGCTGTAATCAATCCATCTGCATTGACATCACATACAGTTTCATAATCACTTATATTTCTGCCAGTCACCTTTGATAAAATATCATATAAAAGTTCAGAAGCATCTGATGCAGTTATTATTCCGTCACCATTTATATCTCCTATATCAACAATATACATGGTCTTAAAGGAATTAAAAGCATAATCTTCCGCTGTACTTCCCTTGTGGCAATTAATAATTAAATCCCCATAGCCTATACTGAAGGTTGAAAAACTCAGGTTATCATTATATACATATATTTGCTCAAGATTATTATAGGCATCAAAGGCAAGTGTCCTTATTTGTGTAATTTCCTGTGGTATAGTATAAGTATTGCCAGGTTTGTTTTGAGGATAATGCAGTAGAATTCCCTTCGTTTTGTCCACCAGAACTCCGTCAATATCCTTAAAACAAGGATTATTTTCATCAACTGTTATTTCTTCAAGGGCAGGTGTGTCCAAAAAAGGATAAGTACCGTAATCGGACATATTATCCTCCCAGATCTGGGTAACAGTCTGAGGAATAACAATTTGCTTTACACTTTCATTTCCGCAGAAGGCACTTGAAGCTATCTTTGTAACCTGTTGTCCGTCTATTTCCTGCGGAATAACAACACATTCCTCTGTGCCCAGATATTTTTCAATACAGCCATCGTTAAAAACAAATTCACTTTCATCTGATGCAAATACACTTGTGCTTACTATCATTGAAGTCAAAATTGCAGTAAATAAACCAATAAGCTTTTTCATATTATTTCGCCTCCATATTTAATGCAGTTCTCACTTGCATAACACTATCTATTTTAACATATTTGGCCATGTCGATCAAAACATCACTATAGTCAACTTTTCCATCTTTATTATAATCTATTTTTGCCATATTTTGATTAATGACTTTAACACCATTAAAAAGTTCCTCCATTGTGACATTTACCCCTAACACTTTTGAATACACCGCCGAGGCATCAGCAGAAGTTATTAGACCATCACGATTATAATCGGCATTTAATTCTTGTTTTTTTGTAAAATTCGCCTCACTGGGATTTATTACATAAGCCATTATCAGAGCTGCATCATTTGCTGTTAAAATTCTATTCAAATCAACATCTCCCAATAAATATGCAATTTCTGAAACTTCGGGATAACCAAAATATTGTATCAAATCAGGTGTAGAATTATTGCCTAATTCTTTAAAACGATTATAACTTATATTCCCATTTCTTTGAATCAAAAACCTGTCATAATCATAATCATATCCGTACACATTATGTCTAACATCTGCATCTGTTGCATCTGCAATATACCAATACCCATCAACCTTTACAAAATTCCATGCATGTCCACCACCTGTTGCTGTTATGCAAGGAATATTTGCCATCTGACATAAAAGCTGAAATGCTCTTGAATATCCCAAACAAGCTGTTTCTCCATCACAAAAAACTCCATCAATATCATTACTGTAATTAGATGTAGTATGATACTCTGTCATTTCGCATACTTCTTTAAACAAATAATATATTTTATCATACTGGTTAACAAATCCTTTACTATTCATTTCATTTATTATATGCTCTGCAACATCAAGAGATTCATTTTTTCTTGTTTCTAATTCGTTCGATGTTAAATAAATTCTATCTCCCTCTTTATTATAATGCTCGTGCATTCTAATATTCATTCTTCCCATTGTTATATAGTTCCCATTAACAACACATTCAATCTCATCCTCCCATCCAGCAAAAAATTCAGGGTAATCACCATAAAAAGCTGCTCTTGCAGATTGGAATGCTCTTAAAACACTTCTTCTATTTGTATTATTATTAATAATTCCATAGGATTGCAAATTAATTTCTATTGTTGACACATAGTGAGTTTCTCCATTTTCATTAGTCATTATATATACATCACTTAAATCTTGACCAATAAATTTATTTTTAAATTGCAAATAAATTGACTTATAAATTTCTTCTGTTGCTGCGCCATAATTAGCTGCATCTTTTCCAAGTTGCTGATAATAACTCAAGTTACTGTTTTCCCATGTGGTACAATTTTCATCATATCCCTCTGCATTTTCAAAAATAGTTGTATTTAACATAATATTATTATCCAAAGCACTATTGTGTATAGAGTTATCTTGTTCGCATACACCTATACCATTTATTTCATAGTCTTTTAAAACCAATATAGAACCTGATGATACAATATCTTGTGTACTATAAAATATGTCATTATTTGTAAACTCTCTATTATTTCCAAATGTCATAACACTTCCAGATGCCAAAAAAATAATAGCTAAGCACAAACTAAGAATTTTTTTCATTTTTAACCTCCTCTAAATATTTACAAATAAACTAACCAGTTAACTAATTTAAAAATTTAAAAGATAATATAATTTATCTTTAATGTAATTATATTAATTAACAATATAAATGTCAATATAAATTCACATCCAAAATCCATTTTAATTATTATTTGCATTATATTTACATACTAAAAAACTCGAAAAATATATATTTTTCGAGTTTTTGCCTAAATAAGGAACTATTCACCTTTTAATTTATTTAAATACTCTCTTTCCTTATCAGTAAGATTAGCACCTTCAAGAAGTTCCGGACGTTTTTTAAGGGTACGTTCAATGGATTTTTCCCTGCGCCACTTATCCACCAATCCGTGATTACCACTAAGAAGCACATCGGGAACCTTCCTACCCATAAATTCAGGGGGTCTTGTATACTGGGGATATTCCAGCAGATTATCGGAAAAGCTTTCGTCAATATGGCTTTGCTCCTTGTTAAGTACCCCGGGAATAAGTCTTGACACAGAGTCTATAACTGCCATTGCCGCAAGCTCACCTCCTGTAAGAACATAATCCCCGATAGAAATTTCATCGGTAACTATCTCCTCAATTACCCTTTCATCAACACCCTCATAATGTCCGCAAAGGATAACAATTTCCTTTTCTTCGGCAAGCTCCTCTGCCACAGCCTGCTTAAAGGGTCTGCCCTGGGGAGTCATATATACCACGGGACAACCTTCACCCAGCTTATCCTTTATACTAAGGTAGGCATTATATATAGGCGGAGCCTGCATAACCATACCGGCACCTCCCCCGTATGGATAATCGTCCACACTGTTATGTTTATTGTTTGCGAAGTCACGTATATTAATTACCTCAAGTTCAATGGTTTTATCCTTTAATGCCCTGCCTATTACACTATGACTTAAGCCCTCTGTTATCATTTCCGGAAAAAGTGTCAGTACATAAAACTTCATTATATAAGTCCCTCCGGTATTCTGACAATCATCTTTTTCTCATCAACATCAACACTTAAAATACAGTCCCTGATTGCAGGCAAGAGAATGTCTCCTTTATCCGGATCAACAGGCTGTACCACATAGACATCATTTGCCCCTGTAAAGAGCACATCTGAAAGGGTACCTATCATATTACCATTCTCATCAAGCACCCTCATACCGTAGAGATCCCTGATATAGTACTCATTATCCTCCAGGGGCAGAGCAAGCTCGGCAGGTATCTGTACCTCGCAGTTTTTATACTTTTCGGCCTCATTAATATCATTTATTCCCTTAAGCTTAAGGAGTACAAACTGTTTGTGATAGCGTACGGACTCTATCTCTTTTTCTTCAAGGGAGCCCCTGCGCATAATAAGTACGCTGTCCAGAAGTTCAAAGCGTGTAACATCATCAGTTGAGGGCATAACACGGACTTCCCCCTTAATGCCCTGGGTATTTACTATCTTACCTATTACAAAATTATCAGCCATTGTTATTCTCCGTATTTTTAATTATTTCTTTCTTTTGGGATATACCCACCAAAACAGTCAAAAGCAGCATAACAGCACCGAAGGAATATAGAATAAATGCCCCTACACCCATCATAATAACACCAAAGGAATGGAAAAAGAAACTGTCTAAGGTGATCTGGCTTGGATCATCCTTAAGATAAACTATATAAGCAGTATCATCCTCAGGCATCTCTGCAAAATACCATGGGAAATCAGCCACAACTTCTTCCCCTTCCTCAGTAACAAAGCTAAGCTTGCTGTGTCCCGGCTGTTCCAGATTAATATCATTATTTATACTGACAGTCATATTTGAATAGCCGTCCTTTTCATTTTCAATAATTCTGGCAGTTGTACTTTGGGACAAATCACTGTTTGTAAAGGGATTGGAACGAACCATATTTACTGCAACAGCCGTAATGGCAATAGCAATTATAAAAATCAGCGCCGTAATTATCTTCAGAGCTTTCATATATTATATACCTCCTGCTTATGAATAAAGCTGTGCTGCCCTGTCGTAAAGGAGCATAGGCACTCCGTATTTTTTACCTGCTTCAGATACGCGGCAAATAAGTCCCTCTGCCTCTGACTGTCTGCCTGCCTCAATATCCCTTTGCATTGATGTTTTTGCATCGGGTTCAAGTCCCGCAAGTATATTAAGGTTTACCTTAACCATATCTTCTGCATATTCAATACCCATAGCTTTGCCAAGGGATAACAATTCTTCCATCATTGCAATAACTGTATCCCTTGCCTCACCTTTCTTTAAGAAGTCAGCTGCCACAGCATTGCATAACAATCCTGCTGCACCGATAGGAGAAACATAGGTAAACTTACGGAAGGTTTCCTTTTTAATATCATCACACAAATAAGCGTCTATGTCTGCCTG
>CASFCZ010000080.1 GCA_949293325.1 uncultured Eubacteriales bacterium
AATGGCATTAAGCGAAAGCCTCAGGTCTAACCCTGCTACACAGGAGCTTGGGGAAATGCTTAAAAATGGCAATATAACGGAGTTAACGGAAGCCATAAGTCAAATGAATGATAGTCTTGCAAATATGTCTGAGGAAGAAATTGCTGCCTTTGGAGATGCTCTCAGACAGGCTGCGGAAAATACCGAATTGGATGAGGAAACAAGGCAGCTTCTGACAGATCTGGGTAACAGTATGCAGCAGGAGCTTACGGATGAGCAGCTTGCAGAACTGTCAGGAAAGCTGAGTGATTTTTCTGAAAGGATAAATGAACTTGCTTCCGAAAACAGCGACATACGTGAGGCTGTGGAAAAAATAAATAAAAAACTTGCCGAAACAGGGGAAGATGTGGGAGGTAAACCCCAATGCGACGGTCAACTTTCAGGTGAGCAGACCGGTGGACCTAATGAAGACGCACAGGCAGGTAAACAGGGTGCCAGCTCAGGTAATACCCCTGGTACCAGTGAGGGTAAAGGTAAGGGCAGTATTGAAAATGCGGATATATATACCTCAAAGGCCGGTAGTTACGGTGAATATGATGCAGAACTGGATGTTAAAGGCGAAGCCACAGGTGAGTCTGTCCAGAAAGGTGTTGAAGGTGGCAGAGGTGAAATGATTCCGTATACCAATGTACTTAACGAGTACAAAAATGAGGCATTAAACAGTATTGAGAGTGAGGATATCCCCTATGGAGTTAAGGATATAGTCAGGGATTATTTCAGCTCTCTTGAGTAAGGTGGTAGCTTTATGTCCTTTTTAAGACCAATGGCATTTATAGGGCTTGTTATTATACCTATGATACTTGCACTGTATTTTTTCAAAAGGAAAAGTACGGAAGTGAAGGTGTCCTCGGTATTTTTGTGGAATATAGCCCAATCTGATCTTAAGGCATCAAAATCAATGCAAAAGCTCAGAAAAAATCTCCTTATGTTCTTACAGTTGTTGGGAGCTTTCTTTTGCGTGTTGGCAATGACTTCCCCTTATATTACGGCGGAAAATGATATTAACAAATATAATATTGTAATAGACAACAGCATCAGTATGTCTGCACAGACAGAGGATACCACAAGACTTGATATGGCAAAGGCTGATGCTGTAAATCTTGTCAGGAGCAGTGCTACAGGCAGTATCTTTACTGTTACCCAGCTTAATTCTACATCAGCGGTACTTGTAAGTAATTCAGAGGACAAGGATCAGGTTATAGAGGCAATAGAGGGTATAGAACAAAGCTATGTGCCTGTTGATTATGATATTATCCAATGGCAGGATGAGGATAGCAATACCGTCTTTTTTTCTGACAGATCCCTTGAAGGTACATCAACTTATGTGTATGGTGAAGCCTTCGATAACTGCGGTATTGTTTCTCTGACGACAGATGCCTCAGGAGATAGTATAAGAACCCTTGCAAAGGTAAAAAATTTTGGCTCCGCGTCGGCACAAAAGAGGATTAACCTGTATGTGAACGGAGAACTTTACGAAAGTGAGGATGTGGTTCTTTCTCCTGACGAAACCAAGGATATTATATTTACAAGGTATGAGGGAAACAGTGGTGAAATTAGCGCCAGCCTTGATCCCTCTGACGGGTTCGTGGCAGATGATACAGCCTATGGGGTGGTAAATACCGAGACGCAGATTAAGGTTCTTCTTTCTGGGGATGTTGACCCATTCCTTGAAAGGGCTTTCGGAGCAATTCCAGATGTAATTGTAAGTAATAATGATACCGGAAATATAGAAAATCTTCAGGGTTATGATCTGTATGTCTTTGAGGATGACGTGCCTGAAAATTTGCCATCTGATGGACATATTTTTTTGATTGATCCCTCTGCAAACTCCTTGTTTCAGGTGGGAGAAAAACAATTAATCAGCAGTGTTACACCAAGGGACAACACAGGGGCATATTTTTCCCTGACAAGCAGTATCAGCTTTGATGTATACAGGAGCAGTCTTATTACTCTGCCTGACTGGGCTGATGTTATTGTTTCATCTCCGGAAACACCACTTATATTTGCAGGCGAGTATGGAAGGCAAAAGATTGCGGTTATCGGTTTTGACATAAGTGAGTCCGACCTTCCATTGAAAAAGGACTTTCCTATATTTGTATATGATATAATAAATAACTTTTTTCCGGGCGGTGCTGTTGAGGGTGGCAATGCCAATGTGGGCGAGGGTGTTATGCTTAATATTTCTCCCCTTGCTACAGAGGTAAGGATAATAACACCTGACGGAGGAGAGGAACCGCTTGCACCCCCATTTCCGGTGGGGATGTATGTACCTGACAGAGGTGCAGGTATATATTATCTTGAACAGCTTATAAATTCATCTCCTGTTTATGAACCCTTTAGTGTTAATATAGTGCAAAGTAATGAGCAGTATTTCAATTATTCAGATGAAAGCACAGCAGGTGCAGGGGATAAGTTTACAGGTGTATACAGTATAGGTCTTGAAGGGATCTTTATACTGCTTGGTTGTATTATACTTATTGCGGAAATGGCTTTATATATCTATAGAAGGAGGAAAAATTCCCCTAAATTTTCTGTTGTAATGAGGGGATTGGTTATTCTGCTCCTTGTTCTTGCGTTTGCTGATGTAAAGTTGCCTCTGCCATCAGAGGGTGTTACTACAGTATTTGTAATGGATACATCTGACAGTATGGCAGATGATATTTCCTCGGAAATAGATTTTATAAATCAGGCACTGTCAAACAAAACGGAAAATGACTATACTGCACTTGCTGCTTTTGGCACAGATACACGGATACTGGCCCATGCGGAAAACGACAAGAGCGAGTATAATCCCACATCCATTCCACAAGGGGACGGAAGCAATATCCAAAGGGGAATCGAAGGTGCTTTGTCCCTCTTTAAAAGCGGAACAGGCAGGAGAGTGGTTCTTCTTACCGACGGCAGTGAAAATGCAGGTGATGTTGTTTCGACAGTACGCAGGCTGAAATCAGAGGATACAGAGGTAAAGGTTCTTGGTTATGACCATGCAGGTATTGCAGAGGTACAGATAACTGACCTTAATGTGCCTGAATATCTTACACAGGACAGCTGTAATGCAGAGGTAGTAATCGAAAGCACTGCACAGGAGACTGTTAACCTGCAATTATATGTTGATGGTACCCTTGCTTATGAGGATGAAAAGGAGGTTACTATAGGTGAAAACCGCTATGTTATAGACTGCCCCGTTAATGGAGAGGGTTATGTTGAGTTCAGGGCGGTTATTGAGCCTGTTGAGGATAGATATTATCAAAATAACTCAGCCTATGCAAACAGCTATATCCGTGCCAATTCAAAGGTGTTGCTTCTGGAATATGAAGGAAGCGGGGCTAATCTTGAGGCTCTTTTTACCTCCGCAGGTGTTGATATAACCAAGTCTGATATTGCATCTGCTCCAACAAGTCCAGAGGAGCTTAACAGATATGAGGCAGTTATTCTGGCAGACTGCCCATATTATGATATGAGTGAGGAGTTTGTAAACTCCCTTGTGAGTTATGTAAAAAATTCCGCCGGAGGACTTTTTGTATCTGCCGGAGAAAACTCCCTTGCACTGGGTGGTTATAAGGATACGCCTCTGGAAACCATACTTCCTGTAAATATGGATCTCACCGATGATGACCGAAAACGTAGTACAGCTATTGTTATGGTAGTGGACAGGTCAGGCAGTATGGGTATGGGTGAATATGGTATCAGCAAGCTTGAACTTGTCAAGGAGGCAATGGTAAGGTCCGTACAGACCCTTGATGAGGGTGATAGCGTAGGAGTCATTGCCTTTGACGATAATTTTTCGTGGATGGTGGAGCCTACGGAAATAGGTACAGATACAAGTGCCATTGAAGATAAAATATATTCCATTAACGAAGGGGGAGGCACAAGTATACAGCCTGCTTTAAGTGAGGCGGTGAGTAAGCTTTCAAACTATGAAGCAGACTCAAAGCATATCATTCTTATGTCAGACGGACAGGGAGAACCTGATGGCTATGAAAGCATTATAAATACAGCCAGACTTAATGGTATAAGTATATCTACGGTTGCAGTAGGCAGTGATTCGGCAATGGATCTTTTACAGGAGATAGCGGACAAATCTGACGGAAGATATTATTATACCGATGAATTTTCCGACCTTCCAAGGATATTTGAAAGGGAGACTACCCTTTCGGATAAAAATTATATTAATAATGAAACCTTTTATCCTCAGGCAGAGGACAGTTCTCCTATCCTTGATGGTATCGAAGCACTGCCTGCACTTAACGGGTATATAGCTTCAAGTGCCAAGGAGGCTGCAACGGTTGTTCTCTCCCATAACGGTCAGGAGCCTGTACTTGCCCAGTGGCAGTATGGTCTTGGAACCTCTGCTGTATTTGCAGCGGATATTGAAAATCAATGTGCCCAGTGGATGAGCACTGATGAAGGACAGGCTGTACTTACAAACACCCTTGCATACATTATGCGTAACCGCAGTTTTGGTAATATCAGCACTGATGTTACTGAAAGTAACGGAAAACGTATAATAACAGTAGAAACTGGTGATGAAGCAGTAACTGGTATTACTGCTACCCTTGAAGGAAACAGTGTTACCACTCAACCCTTATTTGAACAGGTAAGCCCAGGGGTGTTTGAGGCTGATGCAGGAAAGGCGGAGCCCGGCAACTATGTTCTTAACCTGAATGTTGCAGGTGAGAATGGCAGTGACTTTTATTCCCTTGTAATAAGTGTTCCATACTCAAAGGAGTATGATATTAAAAACATACAAAGCGGCAGCACACTTCTTGAGAGCCTGTATCTTAATGCCCAGATGATAACCTCTCCTGATGAGGTGTTTACACCATATAATCAGCAGAGCTATGATAAACTAAGTATCATGCCTCATCTTATTGCTGTTGCACTGATTCTGTTTTTTGCAGAACTCTTTTACAGGAGGTTTAAACCTGAAATAAAATTAAAGAAAAGGGTTAAAAAGGAAAAAGAAGATCATACTTTGAAGCATGAACCGACTCCACCTAAGCCTGCCGATGATAAGCCGGAAGAAAAAAAGGAGCTTACAAGCAGTATTTTGTTAAAAAACAAGCATAAACGTGAAAAATAATGGTGTTGATATATTTTTGGCTGGATTTTTTAACAGGCATGTTGTATAATGAAAAATAATAGGCTTAAATTAATGCAATTATTATAATTTGAAAATAAAAGAAGTATTGGAGGAATAGCTGTTGATCAGTAAAAAGGAAAAGTTAAAAAGAACCTTTGTAATAGCTATATTGGCGGTGTTAATTATCCTTTGTGCCTTCCTGTTTGCCAATATCAGAAACATATTGGCTATGGAGGAAACAAGTGAACTTGAGGGACTTGATGTTATATATAACAACATATATATCCGTGGTGAAGCTGTAGGAGGACTTACCGTTGATCAGGCAAACGAAATGCTTACAAAAACCATAAACGGTGAGTATACAGCTGATAAAACTCTTATTTTCAGAGCACCCAATACGGACTATGAAAAGGTATTTACCTATCCTGAGCTTGGAATGGGATTCGATGTGGAAGGTGCAGTAAATGATGCCTATAATATAGGCCGTGAGGGAGACTCCGGAGAAAACAGAGCAACCATTGCCGAGCTTGATGTCGGGGGACGTTATATTGATGCGGAAATTTCGTATACCATTGATACGGTAAAGGACTGCCTCAGATCCATTGAGGATGAGGTAAATGAGGTTCTTGCACCCCAGGGTAAGGTAATGGATATAGACAGGACCGCTTCAGCTGCTGATGAAATGCTTCGTGTTAATGAGTATGACGCACTTATATATATTGCTACAAAGTAATTTATCGGAGGGGTTGTATGGAACAGGCAAGACGCCGCCGCAGAAACAAAAGGTATGTCAGAACAAGACGAAGGCTTAGAGTGGGCAGGCTGTTTTTGGTATTTCTGCTGGCAGCAGCTGTTGTATGTGCTTTGGCTTTTGCTGTGCATTATGTTACAGTGGAGGCAGGTAAAAGTATATATGAAAAAAGTGATGAAAAGATACTTAAATATATCCGTAAACAGACAGATAAGGAAATGTTTTTTTCAAATATATTTGTAGATGGCATTGATATAGGGGGACTGACCAAAGAAGAAGCAGATGAAAAGCTCAATTCAGCTATTAAGGTGCCTGATAAGGAAACAGTGCTGACCATTGCTGCCGATAATGAAAGATATAACCAGGCATATACATTGGATAAGTTTGGCATTTATTTTGATGTTGAGGGCGCCATAACTGCTGCATATGAATTTGCAAGGAACGGTACGGATGCAGAAAATATTGCTCAGTTCAAAAGTCTGGAAACAGAGAAACAGGATTTTCAGGTTATGTACTATGATAAGGACATGGTAAAGTCAGTGGTGGATAACATAGCCGCAGGGATAAATGTGGAGGCAGTTGACTCAACTGTTACCAAAACAAGCAGTGGTTTTGAAATATCCCCCTCAACTACCGGCTACAGTATGGATGCGGACAAGCTTTATAACGACCTTATTGCTGCTATTGAAAGTCGTAACTTTAATACTACCGTTATTTTTAAGGTGACCCAGACGGATCCTAAGTATACTGAGGAGGATTTTAAGTATATTGACAATGTGATTGGCAGCTGCTACAGCAAATATAAAAACGATGGTGATGAAAACCGTATTACAAATCTTCGTAACGGTTGCGAAAAGATTAACGCAGTTGTCCTTTACCCTGATGAGATCTTCTCTACAAATGAACACTTTAACCCATGTACCTATGAAAACGGATGGAGAAATGCACCTACAATAGTACAGGGTAAGCTTGAGGACAGTATAGGGGGCGGTATGTGTCAGGTATCAAGTGCCCTTTATCAGGCTGTACTTGAGGCTGAGATAGAGGTGGTGGAAAGATTTAATCATTCTCTTAAGGTGGGCTATGCAGACTATGCTTTCGATGCTACCCTTGCAGGGGATTATAAGGATCTTAAGTTTAAAAATACCACAGGCTATCCAATGTATATTGAAAGTTACCTTACATCCTCAAATGTTGTAATAAAGCTTTATGGATATGAAGAACATGATGCAGGACGTAAGCTTGTATTTAAAAATAAGCTGGTGAAGACTACACCACCTGATGAACCTATTATTACTGAGGATGATACCAAGCCGGAGGGCTATGAGGAATATACTCTAACAGCCCTTGATGGTAAGACTTACGAGCTTTATAAGTATGTGTATGAAAACGGTGTTCTTACGGATACGGTTAAGATAAACACTAGTACATATCTTCCAAGGCGTGCGGAGATAACCAAGGGAACTATGAAGGAAACGGAAACTTCTACGGAAGTAACTACAGAAAACCAGGAGAAAACTTCCGTTAACACCTCAGGTGAGTCTACAGTTTCCGGGAATTAATATTAATAGATTCTGCATATATTGGAGGTTTTTGAGTTTTAAAAATTAAGTATATTATTGAATTATATTAATATCGTACAAACTTGCTTAAAGGCATGAATATAATGTTAATTGACCAAGGCCTATGGAGGCTTTGATGAAATAGCCACATTAATGCTTGTAAATACAAGGCTTTGATAAGGATGGTAGTAAGAAACCAGTAAAATCAAGGCTTTGTGGACAGCAACAGGCAATGCGGCAATTAAAACTGAATAAGTTTACAGAGCAGGGATACCGTTTTCATCAATGGTATCCCTTTTCTG
>CASFCZ010000081.1 GCA_949293325.1 uncultured Eubacteriales bacterium
GCTCCGTCGCCGCCTGATATGATATTGTCTTGTTAATTATAATATAAAATAATCTGTTTGTCTATAGTTATTTTGGTAATTTTTCGTAAAATATAGCTGTCAGCTCATATCTTCCGAGTTTGCCATTCGTCCCATAAAAAGTATCTCTCCGCTGTCATTATCCATAACAAAATATGTAAAGGGTTTGTTAAACCTGATCTCTGTAGGTGGTTCGGTTATGGCTGAGGTTGCTTCAACAGACACTACGGTAGTACTTGCAGCCTCCATTCCCTTTTCATTAACATCAATTACCGTATCCTGTAAAATATCACTGACATGGATATTAACTGTTTCTGTAAAGATATTGTCAAGATCAGCATTTTCACCAAAAATTGAAGTTATGCCCAGTCCCTTTACTATGTCGTTCATATCTATAGTGCTGTGACCCTTGAATTTAGGTAAAATCAGGTGTATCTCCCTATTTTCAAGCATAGGGATATATTCTTCCAGATCTGTATGAGGCTGTGCCATGGCTGCATAAAAGCTCAGATTCCTGTCCTTGTCCCTGTAATCAAGCCTTACCATTGATACCTCATTATCCACATATACACCCGAATTAAAGGTATTCTGCATATAGGTGACTATACCCTCACTGCCGTCTGCATTGATAAATACATCATCATAATTATTCTCCGGTTCAAACTCATTTACCCATAATCCTTTAAAATAAGTAGTATTTATAAGTGACATGGCGAAATTTTCACTTGCCTCAAGCCTTATATCCTGCAAGCCACGGCTTTTCTCCTTTATCCATTTATTTGTCCTATCTGAATAGTCTGCAATAGAGGTTTTATTTGACTCTGCATAAAAATATGTATCCATAGCATTTTTAAACTCAGTCTTAAAGTCAGGATATTTATCGTTTACCCAAATTGAATTGGCAGCACTCATTTCAATTTCACCTGTACCATTGTATCTTTCAATAAGCCGCTGCATATCCCTGTTAAGGCTGTCAATATCACTATAGCCAAGACCCTTTACTATCTCATCACGGCTTACTCCATCTGCTCCGTTTGCCGTCATAGCAAGAGCTGCCTTAAGGCTGAAGGGGGAAAATACATAGTTTGTATCCGGATCCATCTGTTCATTGATACGAAATGCCAACCTTGTCTTATTATCCACTATACCCATTGTAATAAGAGCGTCATCAGGCAAGTAAGTAATGCCATCTGTCAATATAACCGGGGAGTTTAATGTAATAAAGCTGCCATTTACCCCTACCTCACTTGACCCAGGGGTAAATACAAGTTTTTCTTCATTTTTAACAGCAACAACTGTATTATCCTCCACCTGCCAATTCACCTGATAGCCCATTGCCTCCAGAGTGGAACGGAGAGGCAGGCCACTGACTTCCTCATATCCCGGCATCTCTGCCTCTACCCTTGTACATGACACTGTGCCAAGGCAAAATACTACCCATACAATACACAACAAAAACCTTCTCTTCATAAATAATCACCTCTTTTTTTCTTTATATTTTTATAGACGTATTTAATGTAAAAAAGTTCCAATAAAAAAACGCACTGATTCCTGATTGTCTTAAGATGTCAGAGCTAAAGTCTGCCAATTATAAATACAATCCGTTTTCAATGCGTTTTATCTCTTATTTATATTTTCTGGCTGTTTCCAGACGGATAATAGCTCTTTTCAGTGCCAGTTCCGCCCTGATTTCATCAAAGTCATCTATCTTTGCACCGCCAAGACGTTCTTCAGCCCTCGCCTTTGCCTCCTCAGCCCTTTTAATGTCTATTTCATCAGCCCATTCAGAAGCATCGGTAAGTATATTGATACCCTCCTTATCAACCTCAGCAAAGCCCCCAAACATAGAGGCTGTTTTGACTGTTTCGTTATTGTCGATTATTCGGAGCGTACCGTAGCCAAGCACAGTAATAAGAGGAAGATGTCCATGCATAACGCCAACGTCGCCATTTACAGTCCTTAATATGACCATATCCGCCTCACCGTTGTACATCTCCCGCTTTGGAGTAACAATTCTGATTTTCAACTTATTCATACTCATCACTCCTGCTTATAGTATCTGCCCACAACCTCATCTATGGTACCTGCATTCATAAACAAACCCTCAGGAATTGCATCATGCTTACCCTCAAGTATTTCTGCAAAACCTCGTACCGTTTCCTCAACAGGCACATACTTACCATTGTATCCTGTAAACTTTTCCGCAACAAAGAAAGGCTGGGACAGGAAACGCTGTATCTTTCTGGCACGGCTTACAATAAGTTTATCCTCATCTGCCAGTTCGTCCATACCGAGAATAGAAATAATATCCTGCAATTCCCTGTATCTTTGGAGTATTGCCTGAACTCCTCTTGCTGTTTTATAGTGTTCCTCACCTACAACAGATGGCTCCAGTATTCTTGAGGTACTTTCCAGAGGATCAACTGCCGGGTATATACCCTGCTCAACTATACTCCTGGAAAGTACGGTAGTAGCATCCAGATGAGCAAAGGTAGTAGCAGGAGCAGGGTCTGTAAGGTCATCTGCCGGAACATATACAGCCTGTACAGAGGTAATGGATCCGCTTTTTGTAGAGGTTATTCTCTCCTGAAGGGCACCCATTTCATTGGCAAGGGTTGGCTGATAGCCTACTGCTGAAGGCATACGTCCCAACAGAGCCGAAACCTCAGAACCTGCCTGTACAAATCTGAATATATTATCAATAAACAAAAGCACATCCTGCTTTTCTTCATCTCTGAAATACTCTGCCATGGTAAGGCCTGTAAGACCTATCCTCATTCTTGCTCCGGGAGGTTCATTCATCTGACCGAATACAAGGGCAGTCTTATCAAGAACTCCTGACTCCTTCATTTCATTATACAGATCATTACCTTCTCTTGTTCTTTCACCTACACCGCTGAATACGGAATATCCACCGTGCTCAGTTGCTATATTCCTTATAAGCTCCATAATAAGCACAGTCTTACCTACACCTGCACCGCCAAACAAACCTATTTTACCGCCCTTTGAGTATGGACAGAGAAGGTCAATGGACTTAATACCCGTTTCAAGCATTTCTGCACCGGTTGCCTGCTGAGCAAAGCCCGGAGCAGGTCTGTGTATTGACCAGTGTGGTGCATGTTCAGGTGCACGCTGCTCATCTATAGGCTGACCTGTTACGTTAAACATACGTCCCAGGGTCTCCTTACCCACAGGCACACTTATGGGGCCTCCTGTATCCACTGCAGTCATACCGCGTCTGAGTCCGTCTGTGGAACTCATGGCAATGCACTTTACCACATCATCACCTATATGCTGTGCCACTTCCGCAATTATCTTTCCGTTATCGCTTTCAATCTCTATTGCATTATACAGTGCGGGCATATGCTCACCAGAAAATTTAACATCTATAACCGCACCGATTATCTGAATTATCTTACCTACGTTTTTTTCAGACATTGGTCTATCAAATCCTTTCTGCTATTATAGGTCCGCACCGCTTATTATCTCGGTTATCTCCTGGGTAATAGCTCCCTGTCTTGCCCTGTTATACATAGTATTAAGGCTGTCAAGCATATCATCGGCATTTTCCGTAGCGGAATCCATTGCCATCATCCTTGCACTCTGTTCACAAAGCGCCGTCTCCGCCAAAGCGCCATATATAACCGTATTGATATACTTAGGCAACACATAGGAAAAAACAGCTGCCGCACTTGGCTCATAAAGGGTAGTTGCCCTTACCCCCTCCTCCTTAAGTTCATCTAAGTCAAGAGGAAAGAGCTTTATACAAGTACTTTCGTATGAAATAGTTGAAATATATTTGGTGTAGGCAAGATAAACCGCATCAGTTTTTTCCGATACATAAGCCTTAGTTACCGTCTCACCTATCTTTCTTGCATCCTCGTAGGTGGGCTTTTCTGATATACCCTTAAGGCTGAAGCTTATTTTCTTTCCCCTTGCCTTAAGGTAGTCGAAGGCCTTAGAACCTACTGTGATGAAGTCGCAGTCCATATCAGCTGCTGCCTGAAGGGCAGTCTGACATACTCCAACGTTATATCCACCACAAAGGCCTCTGTCACCTGCAAGGACTATAACAGTGGCATGATTTACTTCCCTTTCTTTCAGATACTTTATATCAACCGTATCAATGCTGCCTGCAATACTTGAAATAACCTGCCTTGTCATATCAAAAAATGGCAGTATCCGGGAATAGTTCTCCCTTGCTCTGTTAAGTTTGGAGCTTGCCACCAAATTCATTGCCTTTGTGATCTGACGGGTGCTGCCTACACTTTTAATGCGGCGTTTAATTTCCCTTGTTCCTCCGCTCATTCAGCTCACCCCTCAAACATTTTCCTGAACCGATCAAGAGCCTCCCTGAGCTCCTGTTCATTTTCCTCGCTTAATACCTTTTTCTCTCTTATATCAGTAAGAATATTATTATGAGACTTTTCCATATACTCGAAAAACTCTCTTTCAAAGGCAGCAACAGCATCATTATCTATATCATCAAGATACTTGTTTGTAACTGCAAAAAGTATAACCACCTGTTTTTCCACCGGAAGTGGTCTGTACTGTGGCTGCTTTAGTATCTCCATAATCTTTCTGCCGTGATTAAGTCTGTCAAGGGTATCCTTATCAAGATCGGAACCGAACTGTGAAAAGCTTTCCAGCTCACGATACTGGGCAAGCTCAATTCTTATGGGACCCGCTATTTTTTTCATTGCCTTAATCTGTGCGGAACCACCTACTCTTGATACCGACAGACCTGCATTTATTGCTGGTCGCACACCTGAATTAAAAAGCTCACTTTCAAGGAATATCTGTCCGTCTGTAATTGAAATTACATTAGTTGGGATATATGCAGATACATCTCCTGCCTGTGTCTCTATAATAGGCAATGCGGTAATGGACCCTCCTCCATGTTTTTCATCCACCCTTGCACTGCGTTCCAAAAGCCTTGAATGCAAATAGAAAACATCACCTGGGTATGCCTCACGTCCGGGAGGTCTTTTAAGGAGCAATGACATGGTACGGTATGCCTGGGCGTGCTTTGAAAGGTCATCATAAACAATAAGCACATCCCTGCCGTTTTCCATAAACTCCTCACCCATGGCGCATCCTGCATAAGGAGCAAGGTACTGCAATGTGGCAGGCTCCGATGCAGAAGCCGAAACCACTATGGTATAATCCATTGCACCATAATCCTCAAAGGATTTTACTATTCTTGCAACGGTAGACGCTTTCTGACCTATGGCAACATAGATACATATACAGTCCTTACCCTTTTGATTAATAATAGTATCAACGGCAATGGCAGTCTTACCTGTTTGTCTGTCACCTATAATAAGCTCTCTTTGACCCCTGCCTATAGGCACCATTGCATCTATAGCCTTGATACCGGTCTGCAATGGCACATCTACGGACTTTCTTGTAATAACGCCTGGTGCTACTCTTTCAACAGGTCTGAATTTATCAGTGTTTATAGGTCCCTTCTCATCTATAGGTTGTCCTATGGCATTGACTACTCTGCCGATAAGGGCATCACCTACAGGGACACTTGCCACCCTGCCTGTCAGTCTGACACTGTCGCCCTCCTTGATACTTCCGTCATCACCGAGAATAACGACACCGACATTCTCCTCCTCCAGGTTCTGGGCAAGTCCGTAGACACCACTTTCAAACTCCACAAGCTCACCGCTCATGGCGTTATCAAGTCCATATACCCTTGCAATATCGTCACCCACCTGAATGACCGTACCCACTTCAGACACATCAAGTCTCTGGGTGTAGGATCTGATCTGCTCCTTTATTACAGAGCTGATCTCATCCGGTCTTAACTTCATAGGGTATCCCTCCTCTCCGTTGCATTCTTTTTAAGGAGTTTTTTAAGCTCCTCAAGACTATTTGATATGGTGGAGTTGATCATATGACCACAGACTGTAATCTTCAGCCCGCCTATAAGTGCGTTATCTACCAACACTTCAGGCTCCACCCTTTTATCAAGTTTTTTTTCAAGTACCGAAACAAGCCTGCCAAGCTTATCCTCACTGAGAGGTACAGCACTTACTATCTCTGCTCTGACAAGTCCCCGTTCAAAACGTGACCTTTCAATAAAGCAGGAAAGTATATCACTAAGCATAGCCCCTCTGTCCCTTGCAAACACCAGGGACAAAAATCCGAAAAGATCCTCATCCATACCCTCAAATGCAGTCCTGACAAATTCAGACTTTTCCTGAGGTTCTATTCCCGGGTGTCCTATCAGCTTTTCAAAGTCAGGGTCAGCCCTTAATTCCTTAAGCACTATCCCTGCCTCCTCCTCAAGCCTGAGGCACTTATCTTCTTCCTTAGCCAGTTCAAACAGAGCTGAGGCATATCTGTCACAAATCAACTTGTCCATTCAAGCTCCTCCAACTCCTTCACAGTATCCTCAAAGAGTTTTTCCTGCTCATCGGCAGTGATACTGCTTGCTACAAAACGGCGTGACATTTCTGCGGATACTTCTATTATCTGCTGTTTAATGTCATCTTTGACCTTTGCACGCTCGTTTTTTATTTCCTTTTCAGCTCTGTTTTTAATAAGTACAGCCTCTTTTCTGGCATCGGAAATTATCTGCTTTGAATTTTTATTTGCAGAAGACCTTGCGGCCTCTAATATTTGGTTTCTTTCGGCATCAATGTTATCCAGCTTTTCCTTATACTCTGACTTGAGCCTTTCCGCCTCTTTTAACATATCATCGGCATTTTTCAGCCTTGAGGCGACCCTTTCGCTCCTGCCCTTAAGGTACTCAAGCACAGGGACATACAGGATTTTACTTAAGGCAAAACAGAGTATGCCTGTGTTGATAAGCTGAATACATACCTGGATAACAAACTGCTTATCAAGTGTAATTACATAACCTGCGTCCATACCACACCTCCGTTTTCAGTAGGGGCAGAATTAAAGCTGACCGATAAATGGGTTTGCAAACATAAGGAGCAATGCAACTACAAGACCATAAATACCTGTAGACTCGGCAACAGCACAGCCCAGAAGCATGGTAGAAGTAACAGTACTCCTTGCCTCCGGCTGACGGCCTACCGCCTCAGCACCCTTACCTGCGGCAAAACCCTGACCAATACCAGGGCCTAAACCCGAAAACATAGCAAGACCTGCACCAATGGCAGAACAACCTAATACAAAAGCTCTTGGATCATCCATAATAAATTACCTCCGTTTTTCTTAATTTAAAATTATTTTTTTAATAAATGCGGTTAGTCCGCAATTTTATCTTTAATAAATGTCATGCTGAGCATAACAAATACCACTGTCTGTATAACACCTGCAAACAGATCAAAATACACATGGAATACAGCAGGAATACCAAAGTTAAGCCACCGTGGAAGACTGTATATAAGAGTCATTATTACCATACCTCCCATAATATTTCCGAAAAGACGGAAACTTAATGAGATAGGTGTAGCTATTTCACTGACTATATTAAGTAGCAGCAAAAATGGCAGTGGCTCAAGATAGCCTTTGAAATACCCTGCCTTACCGGTAGCTATTCCCATAAAGTGTATCATAAAGAATGTGGCAGCCGTAACTGCAGCAGTAGTGGCAAGATCAGCTGTAGGAGCTCTGAAGCCCAGCAATCCGCTTAAATTGGATACAAGAATAAAACAGAATATACCAAAGAACCACTTACCGAAATAAGCATATTTTTCTGTCATACAGTTGCACACAAGCTTGTTCATGCTTTCCACTCCAAGCTCTATTACATTTTGAAAACCCTTTGGCTCATCTGTAAAATGCTTGATCTGACTCCTTGCATAAAGGGCAAAAAGTATCAGGGCAGCCATAATCACCCATGTAGTAACTACAGTTTGCGTAATCCACACTTCCTGACCGGCTACATATATCCTGCCCAGTATTTTTGAGGATATATCAAAGCCTGTATCGGGATTATCAACTATTCCTATTAATTTTTTTAGTAGAAATACCTTCAATCTTTTCTCCTCCCTTCCTTTCATATATAATGTTTGCAATATATACTGCAGGCTGCATAACAAGCAGGCCTATAACAAGTGCCACTATGCTAAGCCTGCTTCTTATAGCGGCAGCAAGCACCAGTGCGGCAATTGTCATCAACATACGTATATTATACTGACCCAGCATATACTTTTTTGATGCCCCTGCATCCATGTCCACTGAAGTATCCACTGCTTTTGCCAGCATTGCCATCCTGAGGCAGGATACAGCCGTACCATAGAAAAGCCCAAATCCAAACTTAAGGGGTGATGAGGTTATAAACAAACTTATTATATAAACAACAACACTGATGACAATGGCGGATGCAATGATGTACCACAGAGTACTCCTAAGATTTACTTCCTTTTTCATTTGTTTCCTCCTTATGTCTGTAACTTTTGACATCTATAAAAGTATCCTTGTCCTTAAAAAAGGGACGTGTTATCATATAAACACTGCGAAAGCCTGCACCTACACCTAACAGAATAAAAATCAAAAGCATAACCGGGCTTGTACCCAGATAACTGTCAAGCTTAATACCTACATAAAGGCACAGTGCGATAGGAATAAGCATGGAAAAGCTTAGCTGGGTAATAAGTGCAAGGGCCCTTGCAACCTTTCTATCCACATTCTCCCCTCCCTGTTACAGCAAAGGACAATTTATCGCAATTTATTTTTACACTTTATACAAAAATATCCTTTAGCCATTATAGTTGATTATACATTATGCCATCAAAATAATCAACATAAATTTTTTATAAATTAATAATTAGCGGTTGAAGTCGGATTTTGGCTGATATTTTTAAGCAATTTTAACAAACAATCTGTTTTTTTGACAATTTTACAAAGAATGCTTTAACAACTGATAAATATATATTAATATAATACTATGTCCCCAGCAGGTTAAAATATACATTAACACAATGTATAAAGACCGTAAAAAAGACCTTAAATTTATTAAAAATTTATATTGACAGAGGGCTTTAATTATAGTACAATATTCCTGTTTGAATTGCGCCCGATATAACTCATTAGCCCCGAGTTTCGTCGGACAACAGCTTTTTTCGGACATTTGGAGCGCAGCAATTCATGAACCGCATTTTTTGTTACTTATAAATTGAGAGGAGATTTCTATAATGAGAACAACATTTATAGCTAAGCCTGCTGAAATAGAAAGAAAATGGTATGTTGTTGACGCTGCAGACCACACTCTTGGCCGTCTTGCTTCTGAAGTTGCAAGTGTGCTTCGTGGTAAAAACAAGCCTATCTACACACCACACTGTGATACAGGCGATTATGTTATCATCATCAATGCAGATAAGATCAAGGTTACAGGTAAGAAACTTGATCAGAAGCTTTACAGAAGACATTCAGACTACGTTGGCGGCTTTAAGGAAACTACACTCAGGGCTATGATGGAAAAGAAGCCTGAGGAAGTTATCAAGCACGCTGTAAAGGGTATGCTTCCTAAGAACACTCTTGGTAAGGACATGCTTAAGAAGCTCTTTGTTTATTCCGGCAACGATCACAAGCATCAGGCACAGTGTCCTGAAGTATTAGAGATCAAGTATTAATAGGAGGTTAGATCATGGCAGCAGCTAGATATTATGGTACAGGTAGAAGAAAAAGCTCTGTAGCAAGAGTTTATTTAGTTCCCGGCAACGGTAAAATTACTATTAATAAAAGAGATATTGACGATTACTTTGGTCTTGAGACACTTAAGCTTATCGTTAGACAGCCACTTGAACTTACAAACACAGGCGCTAAGTTTGATGTACTTGTAAATGTATGTGGTGGTGGTACTACAGGTCAGGCAGGTGCTATCCGTCATGGCATCTCAAGAGCACTCCTTGAGGCTGACGCTGACTTCAGAACACCTCTTAAGAGGGCAGGTTTCCTTACAAGAGATCCTCGTATGAAGGAAAGAAAGAAGTACGGCTTAAAGGCAGCTCGTCGTGCACCACAGTTCTCAAAGAGATAATTTTTATATCAAATTTTCAAGCCCTTGGAAAAATCCAAGGGCTTTATTTTATCCTGTTTTATGAATTTTTAAAATCTATAATGTATACTCCTTTGATAACTTACCTTGTGTATACAGGGTATTTTTTATTTACTTAAATAACAATAGTTCACGGTTTTCCATTACCATTCATATCTTGTTAAGGGTGATGTAATGAAAAAATTATTGTTTATAACATGGAGCGTATCATATGGATATAGTACGGAAAAATCACTGGCAGATGTATTAAACCGTATAGAAAAGGATAAGTATGATATAAATATTTTGCCTTTGTTTAAAAATTCAAACAACTCTATTTTTAATGATAATATTAAAATTCTTAATCCATTAATTGACTATACGGCAGAAAACTTTAATGAACAGGCAGCTTTAGAAAATTACTACGATTTACTTGCAAATCCATTACACTTTAATAAACTGATTAATGAAAGATATGATTGTATTATTGCCTGTAATCATAATGCACCTTCTTATTTTGCATCCTATATAACCGGAGGAGCAAAAATAATATGGATCAGAGGCGATATGCAGGAATTGGATTATACACAGCTTGATGAAAACAGCAAACAATACAAACAGGTAAAACAGGAATACGAAATGCAAAAAAACGTTTTAAACAGCTTTGATTCCATTGTTGTAATTTCCGACGTGGTAAAACAGACTTTAGCTGAATTGTTCGGGATAACGGAGAACGTTGTTAAAATCTCCAACTCTGTCAACAGTGAAAAAATCAATGTTCTCAGCAAGGAAAAGGTTGAATTACCTAACAAAAAACTTTTTACAACATTGGGAAGACTCGATTATAACAAAAATCAGATTATGCTGTTAAAAGCCGTAAAGGAAGTAAAAAAACAACGTGATGACTTTATGGTTTATATTTTGGGAGATGGCGATGACAGGTTGAAACTTGAAAATTATATCAAGGATAATAAGCTGGAAGATAACGCTAAAATACTGGGATTTATAGAAAACCCCTATCCTTATATAAAAAACAGCATTGCAACTGTCTTGACATCACTTAGTGAGGGGTTTAGTCTTGCCTTGGTTGAAAGCGTTATGTTAAACACCCCAATTATTTCAACAGATGTGGGAGTGGCAAGAGAATTGATAGAAAAATATGATTGTGGGGATATAATAAGTTATAACGAAACCGAATTAGCAACGGTTTTAATACGCTATTTAAATAAATATGACGGATACAAGGAAATTTTTGATATAGGTGACGAATACGAATTAAAGGCAGAAGTTGAAAAAACGGTAACTTTAATTGAAAATACTATATACAAAAAGGATGAAAATTCAAAGATAAAACGCTTACCATATCCGGAAGTTACGATACATGATTATGAACTTGACGGATACGAAATCCAAAAGGATTTTATGTATGTTTTAAGGGTATTAAAGGACAATGTACCTTATGAATACCTGATTAACAGAAGAAGCAATAACAACAAGCTTATTGTTTTTAACAATGGCGCAGTTGCGGGCGGGAATGTTACTGTTCCTGTATTTCAAAGACATAGCTGGGCACAGCTGTTGAAGACTTCTTCAGTTTTCTGCATGGATCCGACTTTGTATCTGAATAGTTTTTTACAGCTTGGATGGGGTGTTGGAAAAAATGATAACTATTATCTTGAAAACAGTAGTCTTTTATTAAAAGAAATTATTAAAAAAATGGGCATAAGATTGACGGATACCGTTATTTACGGAACATCTGCAGGGGGATATCTTTCAATTATAATGGGTATATATTTGAAAGGAGCAAAGGTTGTAGCCGATAATACACAGCTTGATGTAAGGAACTGGATTTTTAAGGAAGATTTGGATTCAGTAATAACCTTTTGCTTTGATAATGTTGGAAGCGTTCTGAATTATAAGGAACGATTTAACGTTATAGATGCTTTTGATACGGTATTTAACATTACAACTGTTAAATACCGTATTTTTTCTATTATCAATGTATCAAAATCAATAAACATAGCAGAAGTTAAATTTAATAAAATTATATCTTATAAATCAATAAAAAACCCTTTCAAGGGTAAGTCCTCCAGAAGGCAAAGTTACGCCGGCCCTTTTCCTGTCCTTACTGTCAAAGGCAAGGGCGAGGTCCTCCGTGGACATTTCACCTGTACCCACCTTAAGGAGGCTGCCTGCAAGTATCCTTACCATATTATACAAAAAACCGTTGCCTGTAAAACTCAGGGTCAGTATTTCCTCACTATAGTCAATATCTATGGAATAAATAGTTCTTACAGTTGACTTTTTAGTACGGTGGTTTGAGGTAAATGCCCTGAAATCATGCTCACCTACAAGCATATCTGCACCTTTCCTGAGCGTATCAATATCTATACTACAGGGATGAAGATATATAAAATGCCTAAAAAAAACAGGTGCCTTCTTTCCTGTACATATTTTATAGATATAAGTCTTTGACTTTGCATTAAGTCTGGCATGAAACCGTGGGTGAACTTTTTCCACAGATATAATACGTATATCTCTGTTAAGGCTTTTGTTAAGCTCATTTAAAATAATATCACAGTCAATAGGGTTTTGCAGTTTAAAACTGGCACACTGTCCTGCTGCATGAACCCCTGCATCTGTCCTGCCACTGCCGTTAATCTCCACTGTCTCACCACTTATACTCTCAAGTGCAGTCTCCAGTATACCCTGTATGGTATTAGGGGTATTGCCTTGTTTTTGCCATCCATTATATCGGGTACCCTCATATTCCAATATCATCTTATAGTTTTGCATATTTATCTCCAAAATTCAAAAAAATAGTGCAGGCCCAAAGGACTGCACTATCTAAGCATACATTGTTATCAGCCGACAATATAGTCAGCAAGAGCCTTCTTTACTGCATCTGCCTCACTGTCATCGTGAATGTCAAGACGAAGGGCATTGGTAATATCAAGGCTGAAAATACCCATAATAGACTTAGCATCAATAACATATCTGTCAGAAACCAAATCAAAATCACCGTCAAAAGTGTTGATTACATTTACAAAATTTTTAACCTTATCAATAGTGTTTAATGAAACCTTAATTGATGTCATAATAATACCTCCAATTCATAAATATATTTGCAATTATATATTACCCTTAATAAGTATTTTTGTCAACCGAATATCAAAAAAATAAGTAAATTTTAACATAAACAATAAAAATGCCTTTGCATTAGGACAAAAGTCTGCCCTTTGCAAAAGCATTTTGTACAGTACAGCAAATACTGCATATCAATATCTAAGGATCACAGGCAAACCCTTCGGTATTCGGGGCTGATATACAGTATAAGGGTTAATATGCTGTACTGTTATTGTCATTATCAGGGAAAGATATTACCTACAGCTAATAAGATAATATCAGCCCTTGATAAAACATATCATTAAAAACCAATTTGGCCATAAAATTACAATAATTTTGTTTGTATTAAATTTTTTGTACTCAACAAGTACATCTACCTGTCCATCTGTATTTCAAATAACTCTACAAACTCAAACTTATGAGTTCATAATATTGTAAGTACATAATATCACTTAAAGTTAACTCTAAGTCAAGAGTTTATATTGAAAAAAATTATTAATTAATGTATTAAAAAACCCGGCTTTTACACCGGGCTTCGGAAATAACATAATTTATCAGTAAAGTGGATACTTATCTGTAATAGCCTTAACTCTTGCAGCAGCTTCAGCCTTATTACCCTCGAAGTCTCTTGCCACCATACCTATAATATCAGCTATCTCGGTAAAGTCAGCCTCCTTAAGACCCCTTGTGGTAGCAGCAGGAGTACCAAGCCTTATACCGCTTGTTGTATTTGGCTTTTCAGGATCAAATGGAATGGCATTCTTGTTACATGTAATGCCAATCTCATCAAGATTATGCTCAAGCTCCTTACCTGTTACATGAAGCTTACGAAGGTCAACAAGCATAAGGTGATTATCCGTACCGCCTGATACAATATCAAAGCCATTGTTGATAAGTCCCTTTGCAAGTGCCTGTGCATTGTCAATAACCTGCTGAGCATACTGCTTAAACTCAGGCTGAAGAGCCTCTTTAAAACAAACAGCCTTAGCAGCGATGATGTGCATAAGAGGACCACCCTGAATACCCGGGAACACTGCCTTATTAATAATCTTGGCATGCTCCGCCTTGCAAAGTATAAGACCGCCTCTTGGACCTCTTAAAGTCTTGTGGGTAGTACTTGTTACAAAATCAGCATAAGGTACTGGACTTGGATGAAGACCGGCAGCAACAAGACCTGCAATATGTGCCATATCTACCATAAGGTATGCACCTACCTCCTTGGCAACCTCACTGAAGAACTTAAAGTCAATAACACGGGAATATGCAGAAGCACCGGCAATTATAAGCTTAGGCTTGCACTCATGGGCAATACGTCTGACCTCGTCATAGTCGATCATACCGGTTTCCTCGCTTACACCATAAGGTACAATATTGTACTGCTTACCACTCATATTAACAGGTGAACCATGAGTAAGATGTCCGCCATGAGCAAGATTCATACCCATAACGGTATCACCAGGATTAAGTACTGCAAAGAAGACAGCCATGTTAGCCTGTGCTCCCGAATGAGGCTGTACATTGGCATGCTCGGCGCCAAAAAGCTCCTTAGCACGTTCTATTGCAAGATTTTCGGCAATATCAACCTTTTCACAGCCGCCATAATAACGCTTGCCCGGATATCCCTCTGCATACTTATTGGTAAGGGGTGAACCCATAGCAGCCATAACAGCCTTTGAAACAAAGTTTTCAGAAGCAATAAGCTCAATATTGCTACGCTGACGACCAAGCTCTGCAAGTATAACATCAGCTATTTCAGGATCAACCTGTTGTAAGTCTTTTATATCGTACATTTATTGCACCTCCAAATATTTAATAAAATAATTGTAATACAAATCGGGCTATGTGTCAATTTAAAAAACCTCTATCATTTACATAAAAAAAGTGAAAAAACATATGCAAAAAAATCTTTTGAAATAAAAACAGCTCCCATCACAAGATCAGGGAGCTGTTTTCACTTAGTGGCATTTATGTGAGCAATTTTCACAGCCGCAGCCACAGGAGGATTTACCGCTCTTTTTATTTTTAACCATATGATAAATTATTGCGGCTACTATAATCAGCAGTACAAGACCAACCGCTATAGTGCCCATATTGGCAGCAAGATAAGCAAGCATATGACGCCTCCTTTACTTTTCAACAGCAAGCTTAGCGGAAAGAGTCCTGCTTTCCTTATAAGGTCTTGCCATAAGGTAGATCAATGCGGCAATAAGCAGAAATGCAATTATCGTACCTACGCCGAAGCTGCCGTATACAAAGAGGTTACCTATATGGTATATGCAGAAGGATATTACATAGGCAAAAATCGTCTGGTAACCGATTGCAAATGCAGTCCACTTAGGTGAATTCATCTCACGCTTTATAGCACCGATGGCTGCAAAGCATGGTGCGCAAAGCAGGTTAAACACAAGGAAGGAATAAGCTGCAACAGGTGTATAGGCACCTGCAAGTTCACCCCATATTTCAACACCATCTTCTGCAACCTCTGCAAAACCATAGAGGATACCAAAAGTACCTACAACATTTTCCTTGGCAACAAGTCCCATAATAGCTGCAACTGCTGCCTTCCAGTCGCCCCAGCCCAGAGGTGCAAACAAAGGAGCAAAGATATTTCCGATATTGGCAAGCAGACCGTCGCTGAGGTCATCAACCATACCGAAGCCGCTGTCTGTAAAACCATAGTTTGAAACAAACCAGATAAAGATAGTTGACAGGAGGATGATGGTACCCGCCTTTTTAATAAAGGACCAGCCTCTTTCCCACATACTG
>CASFCZ010000082.1 GCA_949293325.1 uncultured Eubacteriales bacterium
AAAAGAACAGGGGTGGAAAGAATCGAACTCTCGCTAAAGGTTTTGGAGACCTCTGTCATACCATTTGACCACACCCCTTTAGTATGTGTCACTTGCGACAGCTATAATATAATAGCATGTTATCAAAAAAAAGTCAAGTCCTTTTTTTGAAAAAAATAAATCAAAAAAAGGAAAAAAAGTTGTTGACAAACTCAATAAATCTTGTTATAATGTTTTTTGTCGTCAGGCAAAAGCCTGTAGGACATGCCGTATGGGAGCATAGCTCAGCTGGGAGAGCATCTGCCTTACAAGCAGAGGGTCATAGGTTCGAGCCCTATTGTTCCCATTATATGGCGGAATAGCTCAGTTGGCTAGAGCACACGGTTCATACCCGTGGTGTCGAGGGTTCAAATCCCCCTTCCGCTATTAAAAACCGCTTAAGCAGTGATGTTTAAGCGGTTTTATTTTTGCCTGTTGATCTTAAATTTTTAATATTCCCACATTAATTTTGTTTTGCATAAATCTCTGCAGACAGTAATTGGTTTATGCTCATATTTTTGTGCTTGACTGGGTTTGTGGTATTAAGACTTCAATCACTATTTTGTTGTTATTCGTTGTTTGGATAATTTGAGCCAGGCCTTTATTAGCTGTGACAATAAATTGACATTGTCTTCCATTATTGATATAATTATAATGATATTTAATGTCAGCTGTTCAGCGTTTTTGCTGATTTTACACAGAGGGAGAATATTTATTAATGCAAGGACAGTACAATTTTGATATATATGCTGTTGTTGATGCTGCATTGAAAGATATTCGCACGGTGGAAGAGGGATGGATCCGCCGAATTATTAAAAGGAAGGAAGTTTAATATGGAGAACAATGTAGCATCCGAAAATAAAATGGGTGTTATGCCTGTAGGCAAGCTGCTTGTGAATATGTCGCTGCCTATGATGATTTCTATGCTTGTGCAGGCTATGTACAATATCGTGGACAGTCTTTTCGTTGCACGTATTAATGAGGAGGCTCTTACTGCTGTATCCCTTGCATTTCCTGTACAAAATCTTATGATAGGTATTGCGGTAGGTACAGGTGTAGGTATGAATGCTTTGCTTTCTATGTGTCTTGGAAGCAAGGAGTTTGATACAGCAAACAAGTCGGCTCTTAACGGTATATTTCTGGCATTAATGAGTAGTCTTGTGTTTTTGGTACTTAGTTTTTTTGTACCTGAAATCTATTATAAAAGCCAGACTGATGATCCAAGGATAATCGAATACGGTGTTCAGTACTTAAGAATAGTAACTTTCTGTGCTTTTTCTGTTTTTTCACAGATGATATTTGAAAGATTGCTTCAGTCCACAGGTAAGACAATTTATACAATGTATACCCAGGGACTGGGTGCTATTATAAATATTATTTTTGACCCTATCTTTATTTTTGGCTGGTTTGGTTTACCTGAAATGGGCGTAAAGGGTGCTGCTTATGCAACCGTAATGGGACAGATTCTTGCCTTTATTCTTGCTCTTTACTTTAATATCAAGGTTAATCATGAAATTGATCTTAAGTTCAGGGGCTTTAAACCTGATTTACATATTATCGGCAGAATATACAGTGTAGGTGTACCATCAATGGTAATGAACGCAATTGTTTCTGTTATGTCCTATGGTGTAAATGGCATTCTTATGGGATTTTCTTCAACTGCCACTGCTGTATACGGTATATATGTTAAATTACAGAGTTTTGCATTTATGCCTGTATTTGGCCTTAATAATGGTATGGTGCCTATTATTGCTTATAATTATGGCGCAAAGCGCAAGGACAGAATTATGGGCACATATAAATTAAGTGTTATTTTTGCAATGGGTATTATGCTCTGTTGCCTTGTAATAATGCAGGTATTTCCTAAGGAGCTTTTGCTCATGTTCAACGCATCTGAGAAAATGCTGGGCATAGGTGTAGTTGCAATACGTATTGTTACATTAAGCTTTATATTTGCAGGCTATTCAATAGTTACAAGCTCAATGTTGCAGGCTATGGGTCATGGCGTGCTTAGTATGATTATTTCCCTTTGCCGTCAGCTTGTTATCCTTCTGCCTGTGGCTTATCTTATGTCACTTACAGGCAACCTTAATCTTGTATGGTGTGCTATGCCTATTGCAGAGCTTGCTTCTGTTACACTTTCAACGGTATTTATTATACATCTGTATAAAAAGGTTATTAAAAATCTTTAAGGGGCGTTTAATATGGGTAAGGAGATCATTAATAAGGTAAAGGAGGCAGAGGACTTCCTTCAAAACGGAACAGAAATGGAAAAACAGGATTTTTTAGAGTATCTTTCCAGATGGATAGGCTATTTCCAACACGAACGATTTGTACATCTTATGGTTACACTGTTTTTTGCACTGTTTTCCATGTTGATTCTTTTTGCCTTCATTTACTTTGCCAATATAATGTTTGGTCTGCTGTTTTTAATATTTGTTATTACTACATGTTTTTATATAAAGCATTATTATCTGTTGGAAAATAAGACTCAATATTTATACACCCTTTACGACAGAATAAGTAAAAAATAACTGTTATTTATAAGTGCATATAAGTCTATATTTTTGACTTTGTGTATATTTTAATTGACAAATAAAATGTAGACATTTTTTTATGGTTGATGTATAATATTTACATAAAAATATTTACAATTAAATTTGAGGGGTGATTTATATGGAGAAAAAATTTGCCGTTACTATCGCCAGACAGTATTGCAGTGGTGGCCATGAAATAGGGGAAAAGCTAGCAAAAAAGCTGGGGATAGATTTCTATGACAAGGAACTTCTTGCCTATGCTGCAAAAAAGAGCGGCTATGCCGAAAGCGTATTTGAAAAGGCAGATGAGGTTGCTACAAACAGCCTTTTATACTCAGTGGTTATGGGTTCCTATCCTATGAATTCGCTGTTTTTCCAGAACAACAATATGCTTACTAATGATACCCTCTTTGCAATACAGTCAAAGGTAATTAAGGAGCTTGTACAGGATAAATCCGCTGTAATAGTAGGTCGTTGCTCTAATTACGTGCTCAGGGATGAGCCAAACCTTGTAAGGGTGTTCTTAAGGGCTGATATGGACTTCAGAAAAAAACGTTTTCTTGAACTTTATGCCAATGAAAATACCAAAGAAAAGGATATTGAGGGTATACTAAATAAGGCAGATAAAAAACGTGCTACATATCATAGCTATTATTCAGGTATGGATTGGGACAGCATTAAGGGCTATGATATTGTACTTAATACCTCTAAGATAGGTATTGACGGAGCTGTGGATCAGATAGCAGATTATATTAATGAATTTTTAAAGTAATGTAACAGACATTTCCTGGTAGGTGTCTGAAGGGTGTTCTTTATATGTTCCACAGGAGCATTTTTTAAGGACACCTTTTTAATTTTATTGGTTTTGGAGGATTTAAGTTGAAAGATTTTGTTACTAATAACAGAAATAGATTTTTGGATACTATGTCAGATGACAGTATAGCGGTTTTTTTCAGTGGTGAGGCAAGAGTAAAGCTGGGGGATGAAAATTATCCCTTTACACCAAACAGAAATTTTTATTACCTTACCGCTATTGACAGGCAGAATCTTATACTTATGCTTATTAAAAGGGCTGATGTGTGTGAAACCATACTCTTTGTTCAGCGATTTGACGAAGTGAAGGCAAAGTGGGTTGGCGCAGTTATTTCATCGGAGGAATGCAGAGAACGATCAGGGATAGATAATTATAAATATATAGATGAGTTTGACGAGGTCTTTTCCGATAAAGTCTTTAACGGTCACCTGCAAAGGGTTTATCTGGATATGGAAAACAGATACTTCAAAGCTGAAAGCCCTGCCCTTAGATTTGCAAAACGTGTAGGTGAAAATTATCCTGATCTTGATATAGTAAATGCCTATGGTATTATTGCACAAATGCGCCGTATAAAAAATCCAGTAGAGGTAGAAAAAATAAGACGCGCCATTGATATTACCGGTAAGGGCATAGAAGCAATGATGAAAAATGCCCGTCCGGGTATGTATGAATACGAAATAGAGGCATATTTTGATTTTGAACTGAAAAAATCAGGAGTAAAGGACTTTGCGTTTAAAAGCATAGCAGCTTCAGGTAAAAATGCTACGGTGCTCCATTATTCAGACAATAATTGTAAAACGGGAGATAATGATCTTATCCTTTTTGATGTAGGAGCTCAATATGAATATTATAGCGGTGATATAACCAGAACATTTCCTGTCAGCGGAAAATTTACACCAAGGCAAAAGGAAATTTATGATATTGTACTTGCAGGTAACAGGCTGATAGTAGATACTATAAAGCCGGGTATTGAGTTCAAAAGCCTTAATATTATACTTAAGGAATACTATGCTAAGGAACTTAAGAGAATAGGTCTTATTAATTCCTCTGATGAAGTATCAAAGTATTATTATCATGGTGTAAGCCATATGCTGGGACTTGAGACCCATGACGCAGGCAGACATAATGAGGGACTATTGCAGGAAGGTATGGTCCTTACAGTTGAGCCGGGACTTTACATTGAGGAGGAGTCAATCGGAATACGTATAGAAGACGATGTACTTGTTACTTCAGAGGGCTGTGAGGTTCTTTCGCCTGATATACCCCGTACAACGGAGGAAATAGAAAGGTTAATGGCAGAGGGCAGAAAAAATGGCTGATTTATGTAAAGAAATTCAGCTTTACGATCCTGTCAGGAGATTGTTGGAAAAAAACGGATATCTCGTTAAGGCAGAGGTCAATGACTGCGATATCGTTGCATTTAAAGAAGATGAATTGGCTGTGGTAGAACTTAAGCTCCACTTTAATCTTAAGGTGGTTTACCAGGCAATGGAACGCCGCAGCCTTACCGAGAGAGTTTATATTGCAATTCCACGTCCCCGGCGGTATAATGATAAAAATGTAAGGATGATGCTTAAACTCCTTAAAGAGCTTGGCATAGGACTTATTACCGTAGGCATTGAAGGGGCTCCGGTTGCGCAGTTTGTTGCAGAGCCTTTTAAGACAGATGTTAAAATCAACAGTAGAAAAAAGGCAAGGCTTTTAAAGGAAGCTGACGGCAGGAATATGGATATGAATGTGGGTGGCAGTACACGCACAAGGATTATAACCGCATATACTGAGGCATCGGTACTTGCCCTTTGTCACATGGAGCTGTATGACATCTTGAATACTGCAAAGTTAAGACAGTATGGCTATACAGATAAGATAAGAAATGCTCTGCGGTCAAATGCCTATGGATGGTTTGAAAAGGTTGACAGGGGAACATACGCAATGTCCCAAAAGGGTGTTCTTGCCCTGGAAGCACCTGAAAATATGGAGCTTGTTGAATACTATAGAAAAGAGGTATATAAGGATGTTTAAACTTGGAAGAAATGACAGATGCTGGTGTGGCAGTGGTAAAAAATATAAGGCTTGCCATGAAAGAAGCGATGAGGAAATTTTAAGACCACTTATGGAGCAGGGTTATCCCATACCGGACAGGAGCCTTATTCTGACTCCTGAACAGATAGAGGGAGTAAGAAAAAGTGCCAAGGTTTCCGTAAGTATAATGGATGCCCTTGATGACTTTGTTAAGGAGGGTGTTACCACTGACCAGATCAATACCCTTGTGGATACCATGACAAGGGAAGCAGGAGGTATACCTGCACCTCTTAATTACGAAGGTTTCCCCAAAAGTGTATGTACCTCTGTAAATGATGTAATCTGTCACGGTATTCCTGATGATACGCCTCTGAAAAACGGTGATATAATCAATGTAGATGTAACTACTATTTTGGACGGCTATTATTCAGATATGAGTCGTATGTATATGATAGGGGATGTAAGCGACGAGGCAAGACGTCTTGTAGAGGTGACAAAGGAATGTATG
Source organism: uncultured Eubacteriales bacterium (assembly GCA_949293325.1). Lineage (GTDB taxonomy): Bacteria > Bacillota > Clostridia > Lachnospirales > CAG-274 > CALWRD01. The sequence continues at coordinate 5,900 of CASFCZ010000082.1, forward strand.
GATGAGGGTATAAAGTGTATTAAGCCCTATATGCCTGTAGGTAATATCGGTAATACTATCCATGACATTGCAGATGCTAATGGTTACTCTGTAGTAAGGGCACTGTGTGGTCATGGCGTGGGACTTGACTTCCATTCCGACCCTGTGGTAAATCATTTCAGGACAAATCGCAAAACAATGATTCTTGTGCCAGGTATGATGATTACCGTTGAACCTATGATAAATGCCGGTGATTATGACTGCGAGATCCTGGACGATGACTGGACAGTAGTTACAAAGGATGGCAGCCTTTCAGCTCAGTGGGAGCACACAGTGCTTATTACCGAGGATGGCTATGAGATAATTACTAAGTAATATTGTCTATATAAATAAAAGAAGGAATAAACTATGAAAATTAATTTGTGGGATATACCACCTATGTATAATAAAGATTTTGATAATGAGGAAAATGTGGGCTGTCCCTCTATGGATAGCTATATAATAAATGACGGAAATAAGCATAGCTGTTTTATTATCTGTCCGGGTGGCGGATACAGCCATAGAGCAGACCATGAGGGTGGAAATATTGCTGAGGAATTAAATAAAATCGGCATAAGTGCCTTTGTGCTTAACTACAGGGTTGCTCCATATCATCATCCTGTGGAGCTTATGGATGCAAAGCGTGCCCTTCGTTATGTACGTTATCATGCAGATAAGTTCAATATAGATCCTGACAGGATAGGCATTATGGGTTTTTCCGCAGGTGGACATCTGGCTTGTATTGAGGCTGAATACTATGATAGCTTTGAACAGGAGCCTGTGGATGAGATAGATAGGGTAAGTGCAAAACCTGATCTTTTGGTGCTTTGCTATTCAGTTATTACCGCGGGAAGTGAAATATCCCACAGCCGATCCATTGATTGCCTTTTGGGAGAGGACAAATCCCTTATAACTGCAATGTCCTGTGAGCAAAATGTCAGAGGGGATATGCCCCCTGTATTTATATGGCACACCTTTGCTGATGCCAGTGTGGATTGCCGCAACAGCCTGGTGATGGCAGCTTCACTTAAGGAAAAGAATATCCCCTGTGAGCTGCATCTGTTCCCTGAAGGAAAGCATGGCAGTGACCTTGCAGCAGATATTGAAGGAACCAGTCAATGGTTTTCGCTTTTTGTAAATTGGCTTAAACGCAATGATTTCTGCATATAATTTACCCATGGGGGTGAATATATGTGGAGCGTATTGCGACTTTAAAGCATAAGGAAGTTGTTAATGTACGTGATGGCTTCAGGCTGGGTTTTGTATGCGATGTTGTAATTGATGTTAAATGCGGTCGTGTCCTTAGCCTTATAGTGCCTGGTCCCGGAAGCCTCTGGGGTATATTCTGCCGGGAAAAGGAGTACATAGTGGACTGGTGCTCCATTGTGTGTATCGGAGAGGATATTATCCTGATAGATGTAAATATTGATGAAATACTCAGACCTTGTGAGGTATAATATGTATACAATAGAGGATGCAGTAAAGTCCGTTGAGAAAAAAATAAATATAACTATGCTGGAAAGTGCTACCATCAGTAACCCCGTAAAAAAGGACGGAGTGTTCAGGATAAAGGTTAAGCCGGTTACAATAAAGGGTAACAGAGGCTTTCAGTTTTCCATGTATGAGGGTAATAAGGTTATACATGAAAACTGTGAGCCTGATAGTGTTATCTCTCGTATATTTGAATTAATGTCAGGTGGCTTTAAGCAGTGTAATATAATTGCAGATAATTATCTTACCATGCTGATGAATAAAAAGGGTGAATTTAAGCTGACAGGTTTTAAGCCTAATCCAAATGCTGCTGAGGCAGAGTTTGCCCATAATCAGGTAAAAAATTATATTCTGAATGATGGTGAGTATGTACCCTGGATGCATGACCTGGGACTTACGGACGAAAAGGGAGTTGTTATTAACCGCAAACAAAAAAAATTCAGGCAGATTAACCGCTTCCTTGAAATGCTTAAGGATGTGGAAGATCATATACCTGCTAATAGTGTTATTGTTGATATGGGCTGTGGTAAAAGCTACCTGACATTTGCAATGTATCACTACCTTAATATAATCAGGAATAAAAATGTTGAGATAATGGGATTTGATCTTAAGGCTGATGTTGTGGAATACTGCAATAAACTTACTGACCGTTTTGGCTTTAACCGTCTCAGGTTTTATGCAGAGGATATAGCAAATATAGATAATATTGATGGCAGAATAGCCATGATAATTACTCTTCATGCCTGTGATACAGCAACGGATATAGCCCTTTATCACGGTATTCGCTGGGGCTGTGGCGTCATTATGAGTGTACCCTGCTGTCAACATGAGCTTAACAGCCAGATAAACAATCCACACATGGATATTATTCTTAAGCATGGTATTCTTAAGGAAAGGTTTTCAGCCATTCTTACTGATGCTATCAGGGCAAGGATACTGGAGCTTAAGGGCTATAAAACGGCAGTGATGGAATTTATTGATATGGAGCATACGCCTAAAAATATTATGATTCGTGCCGTTAAAACGAGAGAAAATTGTACTAATGATAAGGAGCTCAGTGAGCTGTCCAAATTGATGGAAGAATTTTCTGTTAAACAAAAGCTTTTTGAGCTGTGCTTTGGTAATATTGATGAAAATGATAAACAAAATTAGATTTAATGCAATATATATTTTTTATGCAGTAGTGTTGGTACTGACATTAGGGTTTATTTTTTTCTGCCCACAGGAGTTTTCGTCTGATGGAAGTACAGATTTTTTAAGGATATTTTTTGTGGCCGCAATGTCAGCTATAATATGTGCCGCCATTACAATACGTACAGACAGTATAAGCAATAAATCAAGGCTGATTGCATCTTTGGTTATGCTCATTATTCTTCCGTTGTATATCAACATTATTGTTATGTATAACTTTGAGATACGCATGTTTCGCCTTTGGGTATTCAACTGTCTTATTTATTTTTCCTTTGCACTTGTGCTGCTGGCAATTACCGGAAGACCTGCTCTGTCAGGAGCATTAACTGTAATTATCTTTTTCCTGTGTTATATGCTGAATACGGAGGTTGTTTTTTTCAGGGATACTCCTGTAGTGCCTACGGATATATTTGCCGTAAATACAGCTTTAGGGGTTGCGGATAATTACAGTCTGACACTTACATACAGCCTTGTTATTTCCTTTCAGGGTACTGTACTGTGGTGTATAGTTTCATATAAATTGAGAAGTGTTATCAAAGGTATATTCAAGCGGATTATTCTGCTTTTTGCAGCAATAGTATTTACAGTTGGGTTTTATGGCTTTTTATCTTATTATTTTGAAGAAAATAATCCGGATACTCTCCATTATGATAAATATGATACATCCATATCAAATGAAAGATT
>CASFCZ010000083.1 GCA_949293325.1 uncultured Eubacteriales bacterium
TCTGTATGGGATTTAAGGTTTTCCATAGCCTGCATTTGCAGTATAAGGGGTAGGCATTGGGAAACATATTCCTTTTTAAGGGCGTTGAGTTCCTTTATATAGTCCTCCCTTTCATCAAGGCTTTTGTTAAGTTCTTCGCTTAAACGATGGGCATATTTCCTAACCTTATTTACAGCAGGTATAAGCTCTGAAGGAATTTCCCCGTTGTCCTCCCTTGCGTAAAGGTCACACATATCGTTGATCAGATTGTAGAATACATCCTTAAGCTTATAGGTAATAAGCTGTACAGTTGTCTGCATTATGTTTTCGTTAACTTTATCCGATACCATTTTATTTATCCTTTCTATGAATTTCTGTAAATGAACTTTTATATTGAGTTTATCAGCTTTGAGTATAAAAAACAAGGCATATTTAACATTATGTTTGTATATAAAGCCATTGTGTGATAGAATGGATTAAGTCGGATAAGATATTTGTAAGAGTGTATTGTAAAAATTACTTATAATAAAGTGAGGAATATAATTTATGACAGGAAAGAGAGTTGCCTTTACTACCCTTGGCTGTAAAGTGAATATGTATGACACGGAGGCTATGCGGGAGCTTTTCCTTAACAGGGGCTATACTGAGGTGGATTTTGACAGTGAGGCAGATATTTACCTTATTAATACCTGTTCTGTAACAAACTTCGGAGATAAAAAATCCAGGCAGGTAATAAGACGTGCAAAAAAACTTAATCCCAATGCCATAGTTATTGCCTCAGGCTGTTATGCCCAGACTGCCCCTGAGGCAGTGGCTGCCGTTGAAGGAGTAAATATAATAACAGGCATCAAAGACAGGGCAAATATAGTGGATATAGTTGAGGGCTATAACGGCGGAGTACTTAACCTTGTAAGTGATATCAGGACAGCGGTGGAATTTGAGCCCCTTACCGTAACAAGGCTTGAGGGTCATACCCGTGCTTACCTTAAGATACAGGAGGGCTGCAACAGGTTTTGTACTTATTGTATTATACCCTATGCCAGAGGTCCTATCCGCAGCAGACGTCCCGAAGACGTGCTGGAGGAGGTTAGAAAGCTTGCGGCAAACGGCTTTAAGGAGATAGTTCTTACAGGCATACATATAGCAAGCTATGGACTTGATCTGAATTGTGGCACTTACCTGGCGGATATAATCGAAATGGTACACAGGACAGAGGGAATAGAGCGTATAAGATTCAGTTCAATGGAGCCCCTTGCAGTTACGGAGGAGTTTATTTCAAGAATGAAGGCACTGCCAAAGGTTTGCGATCACTATCATCTTTCCCTTCAAAGCGGCTGTGACAAGACCCTTCATGAAATGGGCAGAAGGTATACATCTGATCAGTATTATCAGGCAGTAGAGAGAATATACAGGGCATATCCTGACGGTGCAATTACTACGGACATAATAGTAGGCTTTCCTGGGGAAAGTGATGAGGATTTTAAAGAATCTGCTGCCTTTGCCCAAAAATGCGGACTTGCCAGGATACATGTATTTCCATATTCCCCCAAAAACGGCACCCCTGCTGCAAAGCGCAAGGATCAGGTTCCACCTCAGATAAAGTCCCAAAGGGCGGCGGAACTGGGAGAAATATCAAGCCGGCTTCAAAGAAACTTTATGAGCCGTTTTGTGGGAAGAACCATGCCCGTACTCTTTGAACGTGAGATAGAGCCTGGTGTATATGAGGGATATACCACAAATTATATCAGGGTAATAGCTAAAAGTAAGGACAGTCTGCGCAACCGGATAATTAACGCCTGCCTTACGGAAATTGACGAAAAAGAGGGACTTATTAAGGCACAGGTCAGATAAATTTTATTAAAAATACGTTGCAAATTTTTTTTATTTGTAGTATCATAATTAAGACAGTAGTGTGCGGACTAATACTTAAGATAAAAATATTTCAAGGCTGGTTTCTTTGCAAAGGAGGTTGATTGCTATGGACGAGAGACTTAATGAAACACGGAAGCTCACAAACCTTAAGGAGCAGCTTAAGCAGAGAGGCGTTATTGCCGACAGGGAGGAAATGACTCCTGTAGGCAAAGTGCTTGATGAGGTGTATAATGCACTTGTTGAAAAGGGTTATAATCCCGTTAATCAGATAGTAGGATATATTTTGTCCGGAGAACCTACCTATATTACAAGCTATAAGGATGCAAGAAAGCTGATTTCAAGGCTTGAACGTGATGAAATACTTGAGGAAATTGTAAATTACTATATTGACCACAATATGTAATATGAGAGTGTTGGGACTGGATTTCGGAGAGAAGACCATAGGCGTAGCAGTTAGCGATCCCCTTGGCTGGACTGCCCAGGGTGTGGAGATTATAAGACGTGTAGACGAAGAGGAACTGAAAACGTCTGTGGCAAGGATTGCACAGCTTTGTAATGAGTTAGGTGTAGAGTTTATAGTTTTGGGTTATCCTAAGAATATGAACAACACCATCGGCGACCGTGCCCAGAAGACCGTCAGGTTTAAAAAACGCCTGAAAAAGGAAATAGGCTTGCCTGTCAAGCTGTGGGACGAACGCCTGTCTACTGTTGCTGCAGAGCGTGAGCTGATAGCAGCGGATGTTTCAAGGAAGGATCGTAAAAAGGTAATTGATAAAATGGCAGCGGTGTATATTTTACAGGGCTATCTGGACAGCCTTGCCGCTGAGGAAAAGGAGAACAATAATGGATGATGATAAGCTGAATATTGATGAGCTGAATCTTTTTGAAGGTCAGGATGAGACCTATGAGATTGTTACTATGACTGATGATGACGGCAGTGAGCAGGATTTTTATGTGATCGATGGACTTGATGAGGGCGACTGCCGCTATCTTTTGCTTGTAAAGACTGAAGATTTTGAGCTGGATGAACCTGAAGCTTATATTTTTAAAGAAACAGAAACCGATGAGGATAGCTGTACCTATGAGCCTGTTGAGGATGAGGAAGAATACAACAGGGTTATTTTACTGTTCCAGGACGAGGACAGTGAGTATGAAATGAAATTTTGACATTTACAGGTGTGTACCTGTCAGTAAATATATTACGGCATAACAATAACAAGGGAGTTAGGTCCCTTATCAGCAAAGATGTGGCACTTTGTTGCCTGTAAGGGGCAAAGTGCGTCTAATTTACGATTATTTTGAAAAAACAGAGCCTTGAAAGGTTTTATTTGTGTGCGATCTTTAAACCTTCAGCTCTGTTTGTTGCGGATAGCCAAGTCCGCTTTATCGTTATGCCTGTTTTTAAACGGAGGTGTAATTTTGGCATATAACAGAACAACACAAAAAACTACTAAGCCTGCTGCTGCACGCAGCACCAGATCTGCCAGAAGTACAAGGGCACAGGCATCCAAGCTTAAGGTAATTCCCCTTGGAGGTCTTCATGAAATAGGTAAAAACATTACCGCCTTTGAGTATGAGGATGAGATTATGGTGGTGGACTGCGGTGTAGCATTCCCTGAGGATGATATGCTGGGTATTGATCTTGTTATTCCTGATTTCAGCTATCTGCTTAAAAACAGGGATAAGGTGCTGGGTATTGTACTTACCCATGGTCATGAGGACCATATAGGCTCACTGCCTTATCTGCTAAAGGAGCTTAACGTGCCTGTATATGGCACAAGACTTACAATCGGTCTTGTGGAGACCAAGCTCAGAGAGCACAATCTTCTCAACAGTGTTGAAAGGGTAAATGTAAATGCCGGTGAGACTATTAAATTAGGTAAGCATTTTAAGGTAGAGTTTATCCGCTCAAATCACAGTATAGCAGATTCCGTTGCCCTTGCAATAACCACACCTGCCGGTGTAGTTATACATTCCGGTGACTTTAAGATAGATTTTACCCCTGTACAGGGTGATCCCATTGATCTGCAAAAGTTTGCAGAGTACGGCAGGAAGGGTGTTCTCCTTTTCATGTGTGAGAGTACCAATGTGGAGCGCCAGGGTTATACAATGAGTGAAAGCACCATAGGCAAGATATTTGAGGAAATATTTGACTCATCTACCGAGCAGAGGATAATGGTTGCAACCTTCTCATCCAATATAGATCGTATCCAGCAGATAATAAACTGTGCCCAGGCAAGGGACAGAAAGGTCTGCATAGTAGGCAGGAGCATGACAAATGTTGTAAAGGCTGCCTGTGAGCTGGGCTATATCAACTATAAGGAAGGCACTTTTATTGAAGCAAATGAGCTGAAAAATTATGACGATCACAGACTGGTTATTATTACAACAGGCAGTCAGGGTGAAACAATGTCAGCTCTTTCCAGGATAGCTGCAAATGAGCACAAACTTATTGAGGTAAAGCCGGGAGATAAAATTATTATCAGTGCTTCACCTATTCCCGGTAATGAAAAGAATGTATCCCATGTTATTAACGAGCTCCTTAAAAAGGGTGCAGATGTTATATATGACGGACTGATGGACGTCCATGTTTCAGGTCATGCAAGACAGGAGGAAATAAAGATCCTTCATGCCCTTGTTAAGCCTAAGTACTTCATGCCTGTTCATGGAGAATATAAGATGCTTAAGACCCACGAGAACCTTGCTATTTCAATGGGTATGGATAAAAAGAATATCTTTGTTATGGCTAACGGTGATATGCTGGAGCTTAACTCCAGAGGCGCAAAGCTTTCTACCGGTGCCGTTACAAGCGGTCAGGTCTTTGTAGACGGTCTTGGTGTAGGTGATGTTGGTAATATTGTGCTCAGGGACAGACGTCATCTTTCACAGGACGGACTTATGATAGTGGTAGTTGTTATGGACAGCTACACAGGTGCTATCTTAAGGGGACCTGATATTATTTCAAGGGGCTTTGTATATGTGCGTGAGTCCGAGGAGCTTATTTCAGAGGCAAGGGAGGCCGTCAGACGTGCCCTTGAGGAATGTGATTTAAGCGGAAGCAGCAGCGAATGGAGCTACTACAAGACGGTTATCAAGGATACGCTCAGGGATTATCTCTGGAAAAAGACCAAGCGCAGTCCTATGATTTTACCTATAATTATGCCTGTAGACCTATAATCTAAGGAGGAAAAGAAAATGAGCGATTTTGAAAAGCTTAACCACAACCATGAAGATGGCTGCGATTGCGGCTGTCATGACCACGACCATGATGAGCAGATGATGACCCTTGTTCTTGAGGACGACTCTGAGCTTCACTGCCATGTTATCGGTGTCTTTGATGCCCTTGACAGAACTTACATTGCCCTTGTGCCTGAGAATGATGACGAAGCTCTTATCTACAGATACGATGAGGTGGATAATGATGAGGGCTTTGAGCTTACCAACATTGACAGTGATGAGGAATTTGAGGCTGTTGAAGATGTTCTCTTCCAGCTCCTTGATGAGGCTGATGACTGGGAGGACTTTGAAGAGGACGAGGAAGAATACGAGGAAGAGTTTGAGGAGGACGAGGAGTAATCCTGAAAGGGACTGTCTTATCGGGACAGTCCCTTCAGACTGTCAATAAACCCATAAAATGGTTTACTTTTTGAATTAAATAAATATCTAGCCTGCATTTTCAGGTAATTTTAAGCGTCGCAGACTTTAATCCACAGGACGGGCTTTGCCCGTTCGAGGGTATAACAAAGGCACTTTTGCCCTTGGCAAAAGCCGACCAAAGGTCGGTCGCATCTTTTGCGATGCAGATGTGTCGAAAAGAGGTTTATGACCTCTTTGAGGCACGGGTTGTTACTTCAATGGTGGGTACGTCAGTACCCCTACTGCAAGAAATGGTCGCATTTCTTGCAAGCGTGTCGACTTTTTCGACACGCTGAGGGACTGTTTTATCGGGACAGTCCCTTTTTTACGCAAATTTTGCCTCTGTTCAACAGTTTTAGCAAAAAAATAATTTATTTTACAAAAAAATATATTGACATACAGGCAGTAATAAGTATAAACTATATCTTGAACAGCTAAGGGCATAGGTGTAAGTTACACCTTTGCCTTTTTTATGTATATTTAATTTTTGAAATCGGAGAGGAGTTGACTTTTCTATGCAGGCTGACAAGGGTATCGTTGTCAAAATGATAGATGTTGTAAAAAATTATGGTGCCAACCGAGTCGTTAAAAAGGTCAATTTTGATATTTCAGAGGGGGAATTTTTGACGCTTTTAGGTCCATCGGGCTGCGGCAAAACCACCACGCTGCGTATGATAGCAGGGTTTGAAACTGTTACAGA
>CASFCZ010000084.1 GCA_949293325.1 uncultured Eubacteriales bacterium
GGCAGGTATCCTTGCAGCAGGCGGTACACCTATTGAGGTGCCTGCAATTGGTGTGTGTGACGGTATTGCAATGGGTCATATCGGTATGCACTACTCACTGCCTACCCGTGAGCTTATTGCCGATTCTATAGAGTGTCAGGCTACAGCCCATGCCTTTGACGGTCTTGTACTTATCCCTAACTGTGATAAGATAGTTCCCGGTATGCTTATGGCAGCAGCAAGGCTTAACATACCTGCCATTGTATGTTCAGGTGGTCCTATGCTTGCAGGTAATATGGGTTGCGAAAAGCTTTCTCTTTCAAAGACCTTTGAGGCTGTAGGCGCCTATGAAGCAGGTCTTATTGACGATGCAAAGCTTAAGGAATATGAAAACAAGTCATGCCCAAGCTGCGGTTCCTGTTCAGGTATGTATACTGCAAACTCAATGAACTGTCTTTCAGAGGTAATCGGTATGGCACTTCCCGGCAACGGCACTATCCCTGCTGTACTTGCTGACAGGATCGCCCTTGCAAAGCACGCAGGTATGCAGATTATGAAACTGGTTGAGAAGGATATCAAGCCTCGTGACATTATGAACGAAAAGGCATTTAAAAATGCCCTTACTATGGATATGGCTTTGGGCTGCTCCACCAACTCAATGCTTCACCTTCCTGCTATTGCCCATGAGGCAGGTGTTGAGCTTAACCTTGATATGGCTAATGAGATCAGCTCTAAGACACCTAACCTTTGCCACCTTGCTCCTGCAGGTTCAACTTATATTGAAAACCTTAATATTGTAGGCGGTATTCCTGCCGTTATGAAGGAAATCAGCAAGCTTGGCCTTCTTGAGCTGGATAATCTTACAGTTACCCTTAAGACAGTAGGTGAAAATATTGCACCTTTTGAAGGGGCTGACGGTAATATTATCAGGACTGTAGACAATCCATATTCAACTACAGGCGGTATCGCTGTATTAAGGGGTAATATTGCTCCTGACGGCTGTGTTGTAAAAAGAAGTGCAGTTGCTCCCGAAATGCTTCAACATAGCGGTCCTGCAAGGGTATTTACCTCTGAGGAGAATGCTATCAAGGCTATATTCGGCGGTGAGATTAAGGCAGGAGATGTTGTGGTTATTACCTATGAGGGACCTAAGGGTGGTCCTGGTATGAGGGAAATGCTTTCTCCTACTTCAGCCCTTGCAGGTATGAAGCTTGACAAGGATGTTGCCCTTATTACCGATGGTCGTTTCAGCGGCGCATCAAGGGGTGCAAGTATCGGACACGTATCTCCTGAGGCAGCAGCAGGTGGAAATATCGGTCTTGTTCAAGAGGGAGATATTATAGATATAGATATTAATGCAGGCTCTATTAACGTAAGATTAAGTGATGAGGAGCTTGCTGAAAGAAGAAAAACATGGGTTATCCCTGAGCCAAAGATCAAGACAGGCTACCTTGCAAGATATGCTAAGCTTGTCAGCTCTGCGGATAAGGGAGCAATTCTGGAATAAAAAGGAGGATGAACGATGCTTTTAAACGGTTCTGAAATTCTGGTTGAATGTCTTAAGGAACAGGGCGTTGATACCATATTCGGTTATCCCGGCGGTGCAGTACTTAATATTTATGATGCTCTTTATAAGCATCAGAATGAGATTAAGCATTACCTTACCTCCCATGAGCAGGGCGCTGCACATGCAGCAGACGGCTATGCACGTGCTACCGGCAAGGTTGGCGTTTGTATTGCAACAAGCGGTCCGGGTGCAACTAACCTTGTTACAGGCATTGCTACTGCATATATGGACAGTGTGCCTATAGTTGCAATTACAGGTAATGTTGCCCTTCCATACCTTGGCAAGGACAGCTTCCAGGAAGTGGATATTACCGGTATTACAATGCCTATTACAAAGCATAACTTTATTGTAAAGGATGTAACAAAGCTGGCAGATACTGTAAGAAAGGCGTTTTACATAGCTAAAAAGGGTCGTCCCGGTCCTGTACTTATAGATATTACCAAGGACGTAACAGCTGCAATGTGCGAGTATACTCCACAGCCTCCTATGGCCATTTCTCCAAGGGTAGAAACTATTACAGCTGAGGATATTGAGGCTGCCTGTGATCTTATAAAAAATGCCAAGGCACCCTTTGCCTATGTAGGAGGCGGTGCCGTTACATCAGGAGCAAGTGAGGAGATAGTAAAGTTTGTGGAAAGGCAGGATATACCTGTTGCCACATCTGCAATGGGACTTGGTGCAGTACCTGCCAGTCATCCAAAGTATACAGGTATGATAGGTATGCACGGCACAAAAACATCTAATAAGCTTGCAAATGAGTGTGACCTGTTTATAGCTATGGGAGCACGTTTCAGTGACAGAGTTGCTACAAACTTTGCAAAGTTTGCCCCCAATGCTAAGGTACTGCATATAGATATTGACCCTGCGGAGATCAATAAAAATATTATTACAACACATTCCGTTATCGGTGACGTTAAGGAAGTTTTAAAGATCCTTAATCAAAGTCTTGCTCCTGTTAAGCGTGAGGAGTGGAATAAGCGTGTTGAGGAATATGAAAAGCTTTATCCAAACAGATATGAGCATGACGGCACCCTTAAGCCACAGTATATAATGGAGAGAATAAGTGCCCTTACAAAGGGTGAGGCTATTGTGGTTACTGAGGTAGGTCAGCATCAGATGTGGGCTTGCCAGTATATCAAGACAGAAAAACCACGTCACTTCATTACTTCAGGTGGTCTGGGTACAATGGGATTTGGTCTTGGTGCTTCTATAGGTGCCAAAGTAGGTTGCCCTGATAAGACGGTATTTAATATAGCAGGTGACGGCTGTTTCTATATGAATAACATCGAGCTTGCTACAGCTGTTGCCAACGATGTACCTATTATTGAAGTGATTATTAACAATCATGTACTTGGTATGGTAAGACAATGGCAGGAGCTTTTCTATGATGCAAGATACTCCAATACCAATCTGGATAAGGCAACGGATTTTATTAAGCTTGCAGAGGCATATAAGTGCCTAGCCTTTAACATTACAAAGCCTGAAGAAGTGGATGAAGTACTTACAAAGGCTATTGAAAGCAAACGTCCATGTGTTATTAACTGTGAGATAGACAGAGATGAAAAGGTATTCCCTATGATTCCTGCCGGTGGCGGTTATGACGATATAATTACCCTTGATGATTATGAGGAAATGAATTAAAAAAAAGGCTCGTGAGAGCCTTTTTTTATTACTTACAGTATTTAGCAAAAACATCTGCCTTATCGGTCTTTTCCCAAGGTACATCTATATCGCTTCTGCCAAAGTGACCATAGGCAGCAGTCTGCTTATAAATAGGACGCCTGAGGTCAAAGTTTTTGATAATGGCAGCAGGACGAAGGTCAAAGTTTTCCTTAATTATTTCAACTATCTTTTCATCGCTTATCTTACCTGTACCGTAGGTATTTACATATATTGAAAGGGGCTGGGCAACACCTATGGCATAAGCAAGCTGTATCTCGCATTTGTCAGCAAGTCCCCCTGCTACTATGTTCTTTGCAAGGTATCTGGCTGCATAAGCTGCGGAACGATCCACCTTTGTGGGGTCCTTACCGCTGAATGCACCGCCGCCATGGCTTGCATATCCGCCGTAGGTATCAACTATTATCTTACGTCCCGTAAGACCACAGTCACCTGCAGGACCGCCTATAACAAAGCGACCAGTTGGGTTTACATAGTACTTTGTATTCTCGTCAATAAGCTCGGCAGGAATAACAGCCTTAATGACCTTTTCAATTACATCCTCCCTTATTTGCTCCTGGGTTACATCAGGGCTGTGCTGGGTGGAAATAACCACATTGTCTATCCTTACTACCTTGTCATCATCGTACTCAACTGTTACCTGGCTTTTGCCGTCAGGTCTTAAGTAGTCAAGAGTACCGTTTTTTCTTAATTCACTGAGCTTTTTGGTAAGCTTGTGAGCATAGTATATTGGTGCAGGCATAAGCTCGTCTGTTTCGTTGCAGGCAAAACCGAACATCATACCCTGATCTCCTGCTCCTGTATCATTGGCATCGGCAGCACCGCTCCTTGCCTCCAGTGAGCTGTCTACACCCTGTGCAATATCAGGGCTCTGACCCTTAAGGGATGTAATAACCGCACAGCTGTCACAGTCAAAGCCATATTTAGCTCTGTCATAGCCTATTTCACGTACAGTTTCCCTTACTATTTCCTCAATATCAACATAGCAGCTGGTAGTAACCTCACCTGCCACAAATATAAGTCCAGTAGTTGCCATGGTTTCGCAGGCTACCCTTGCCATAGGGTCCTGGGCGATAATGGCATCAAGGACAGCATCGGATATTTTATCACATATTTTATCTGGATGTCCCTCTGTAACAGACTCTGAGGTAAAGTATTTTTTCATTGTTATCCTCCTTTTTTGTATGGGTAAAAAAAAGAACCCGTCAGGGTTCATCAATAATCTCATCTTCCGAATAAATCGGGGGAATTGGCACCGATGCTATTCAGCCGGTTGCCGGACTTCACAGGGCCCTGTCCCTCCGTCGCTCTTGATAAGTCAATATTAAAAAATATGGCGGAAAACCTGAGCCTTCCGCCGCTTATGCTGTAAATGCGTAAACCCCAAGGGGTGAAAAGTTATCAGATAGCACGGGTAACCTTACCTGCACGCATACATCTTGCACAGATGTAGATAGACTTGATAGTACCGTTATCGTTAATCTTAACCTTTCTTACGTTAGCCTTCCAAGTCTTCTTAGCACGTCTTGAAACCTGGCTACGGTTAATGCTAATTCTGCGGCCGTTCTGCATAGCCTTATCACAAATTTCACACTTTGCCATTATTTCCACCTCCCTTAGGATAAAAAATCACTATCCGACATTATAACACAAAGCTTGTACAAATGCAAGCATTATTTTTGCATAAGCAAAGAGGTATAAATACCTCCGCTTAACCATATCAGCCTTTATATTTTATACTTATTTACATAATAAGTCAAGCATTTTTTACAAAAATAAACTTAATAATTACGTGTAATTGCTATTGACATAAATACTACTATATAGTATAATCCTATTAAGGAGGAATTGCGATGGATATTAAAGGCGGAAACAGGGTTTCACAAATTAAAAGGCTTAGTGACAGAATTTTTGAGCGGATTCTGGCGGAGAAAAATATAGATGCCTTTAACGGAGCCCAGGGAAGAATTTTATATGTACTGTGGCAGCAGGATAATATTTCTCTCAGGGAAATAGCCGATAAAACCGGTCTTGCCCAAACCACCCTGACAAGTATGATTGACAGAATGGAGGCAGGGGGGCTGGTATGCCGTGTTCCGGATGAAAGGGACCGAAGAAAAACACTTCTTGCCCTGACTGATATGTCCAGAAATTTGCAGCGGGATTATTCAGAGGTTTCCTCCCGTATGTCGCAAATTTTTTATTCGGGTTTTACACATGAAGAAATTTCAATTTGCGAGGGGATGCTTGAAAGAATATATAATAATCTTAAACAACACTGTTAAGTATATCTATAATGAAAGGATGAACTGATATGAATAAGGATTTAAAGGATTATTGTGTTGAAAAGGTAAATGATATGATTAATGCCTACTCCTGCAGTGCAGAGGCAAAGGCAGCAGGTCAGAAGTGGCTGGATGCCATCGGTACTGATAAGGAGGAGGAACAGACTAGGTCGCTTATTGCAGAGCTGGAGGCGGATATTATGCCTATTGACAGCTTGATAGCCTTTGTTTCTTCAGAGGCAGGTATTAAGGTTTTCGGCGAGGAAGGGGCGAAAAATACACTTGCCCATGCACAGGAAATAAAAGCCGCAGGAGCAAAGTTCTGTGATTGTCCTGCCTGTAGTGCTGTAGCTGCAATACTTGAAAAGAAGGACGAATTGCTTTAATCAAAGAACTGTTTGCAGAAAGATTTTGCGGAGGAAAAAAGATGAAAATTCAGCAGATAAGAAATGCAACCATTTTAGTATTTGTAGCAGGCAAAAAATTGATTATTGACCCATGGTTTGAGGAAAAGGGAAGTGGCGTAGCAGCACCCTCTCCAAATCCCGAACAGAATGTTCCCTCTCCAACCAGCGATCTTCCCTTTACTGTAGAGGAAATAATGAAGGATGTGGATGGGATTATTGTAACCCATATACATCCGGATCATTTTGAGCCAAAGACAGCTGCAATGCTTGACAAAAGTATTCCTGTATTTGTTCAGGATGAAAATGACAAAAAAATAACGGAACAGTTTGGATATACCAATGTAAGCATATTGAATAAGGATGGAAACAAATTTGGAGATATTACCTTCTTTCGCACTGAGGCAATGCATGGATTATCTCCCGAAAGAACTGCCGGCAATGCCTGCGGAGTTGTAATAAGTGTACCTGATGAGAAATCACTGTATATAGCCGGGGATACTGTATGGTATGACGGTGTTTATAATGCACTTGAAAAATATCATCCTGATATTGTGGTTGTCAATGCCTGTGCTGCTGAGCTTGATGGAGTTGGCAGACTGATTATGGATGCTGATGATGTTGTAAAAGTATGTAATGCAGCACCCTACGCAACTGTTATTGCCAGTCACATGGAGGCAGTGAACCATGCCATGCTGGATCGTAAAACCTTAAAGAAGTATCTTGAAAAACATAATTTGCAGGGACAGGTGCTGATACCTGATGACGGTGAAATGATGTCCTTTTAAGATAAGCATTAAATAAAAATACTTTGGGAGCCGAAGGTTATTTTCCTCGGCTCTCTTATTTTTTTGCCTGAAGAAAAAGTAAAAGTGGTTGATAAAGCCTTGATTTAAGTGTATACTAAACATATAGCTTTTGATTTTTCGGATAAGGAGGTATATTTATGTCTGCTAAAATAAATAACGAATTGGGACAGATAACCATTGATAACGAAGTAATAGCAAGGGTGGCAGGTCTTGCGGCTACTGACTGCTACGGTGTTGTAGGTATGGCAATAAAGGGAGTTAAGGACGGTATAGTTCATCTCCTTAAAAAGGACAGTCTTACCAAGGGTATAAGCCTCACAGTGGATGATGAGGGTATCAGGCTTGAGCTGCATATTATAGTTGAATACGGCACTAATATACCTGCCATTGCAGAAACAATAAGCAGCACTGTCAAGTACAGAGTGGAAAAGGCAACTGACCTTAAGGTTGCCGGCATAAATATATTTGTTGAGGGTATCAGGGTAGATAACTGATTGCCCCAGGGAGGACATTAAGTTGAGTTTTACTAAGATAGACGGGTATATGCTGCGCCGTTTTATTATCAACGGAGCAAATCTGCTTATCAGCAACAAGGACAGGATAGATGCCCTTAATGTGTTTCCTGTACCCGATGGGGACACAGGTACCAATATGTCCATGACGGCCTCTGCTGCTGCGGAGTTTGTAAAAAACACCAATTCACCTAATATATATGAGGTGGCAAAGGCTGCCTCTGACGGTGCCTTAAGGGGTGCAAGGGGTAATTCGGGTGTTATACTCTCCCAGATATTCCGAGGCATAGCAAAGGGTCTTGAGGGCAAGACCACCGCAGACTGCAAGGATCTTGCAGCAGCCTTTGAAGCAGCTAAGGACACAGCCTATAAGGCGGTTATGAAGCCCAAAGAGGGCACTATACTTACTATAATACGCGCCCTTGCAGATAAGGCAACGGAGGCTTCCCAAAGTACCGACAGCATTGAGCAGATGCTTAAGGCAATGCTCAGCTATGGAGAAAGTGTGCTGGAAGCAACCAGCGATATGCTGCCACAGCTTAAACAGGCAGGTGTGGTGGATGCAGGAGGCAGTGGTCTGCTGCTTATAATAAGGGGCGGATATGAAAATATCGGTATGGATAATGAGCCTGTCAGACCGGGAGAGTCAAGGGTAGGGGCAGATGCTCCCTCTGCTGTTTCGGGGGAGGATATAAAGTTTGGCTATTGTACCGAGTTTTTTGTAAATCTTGCGGAGCCTAACTCCGATGCCCGGGGTGAGCTTACCTCATACTATTCGGAAATAGGTGACAGCCTTGTGGTGGTGGCAGATGAGGACATAATAAAAATCCATGTCCACACCAATCATCCCGGACTTGTCCTTGAGCGTGCCCTTAAATTAGGCAGTCTTGACAGGATCAAAATTGAAAATATGCGAATACAGCATACTAATATGATAAGCTTTTCCCAGCAGAAAAAGCAGGAGGAGAAAAAAGAGTTCGGCTTTGCCTGTGTGGCAGCGGGAGAGGGTATGCAGGATGTGTTCAGACAGCTTGGCTGTGATGAAATCATCACAGGGGGACAAACAATGAACCCCAGTACAGAGGATATTCTCTCCGGGGTAGAAAGTATTAATGCCGATAATGTCTTTGTACTTCCAAATAATAAAAATATAATTCTTGCGGCACAGCAGGCGGCGGAAATGTGTACAGATAAAAAGGTTTATGTTATTCCATCTGCTACAATGCCCCAGGGTATAGGGGCAATGGTGGCTTTTATGCCTAACCTGACGACGGATGAAAATATATCTGCCATGACAGAGGCTATGGAGTGTGTAGCAACGGGTCAGGTAACCCATGCGGTTCGTTCCACAACCGTTGACAATATCAGTATAAATGAGGGCGATTACCTCTTTATGCTGGAAAACCGTATAAATAATACTGATACGAATCTTGAGGCAGGCTTTGAAAAGCTTGTTGAGGATATGCTTTCGGCAAATGAGGATGCAGGTATTGTAAGTATATATTACGGTAGCGATATTGAGGAAAAGGATGCCCAAAGACTTTTCAACAGGCTGAAGGACAGGTATCCTGATATTGAGTTTGAGTTGAGATACGGTGGTCAGCCTGTATACTATTACATTGTATCGGTGGAATAAAAATGCAGTTGACAAGTTTGGTAACGGAAATCAAAAACATAGGCGGGGAGCGGGCAAAGCTCCTCGCCTCACTTAATATACACACAGTAGGGGATTTGGTGGAGTACTTTCCAAGGGACTATGACGACAGGACAGATGTACTTACTGTGGCAGAGCTTAAAGCAGGTGATTCGGCTACATTCAGGGCAAAGGTGGCAGCAAATACGGAGGTTATGCGGGCCAAAAGGCTTGTAATAGCAAAAACCCTCCTTTCAGACGGTACAGGCAATATTGAGGCGGTGTGGTACAATCAGCCCTATATGAAAAACAATCTTAAACAGGGACAGCTTTACCTTTTTACAGGTAAGATAACGGAAAAGTTTAACAGGCTTCAGGTGGAATCTCCTGAGTTTGAACCTCTTAAGCCAAATGGTGAGCCAATCAGCGGCGGCAGAATAGTGCCTATATATACTACAACAAAAAAACTTTCACAGAAAATACTCCGTCAGCTTATCAAGTCCGTATTGGAGGACGTAACTCCACAGCTGGCTGAGTTTATTCCTGAAAAAATAAGAAGGCAGTACAGGCTGTGTGAGCGCAGTTTTGCCATTAATAACATTCACTTTCCGCAAAATGATGAGAGCTTTTTTATGGCAAGACGCAGACTGGTATTTGAGGAGCTTTTTCTGTTACAGACAAAGCTCCTTCAGCTTAAAGGCAATATAAGGGAAAAGACAGCCTGTTTCAAAATGAAGGATGCAGATTACAGCCCTATGCTTAACAGATTAAGCTTTGACCTTACAGGTGCCCAGAGGCGTACCATTGAGGAAATAATAAAGGACTTTAAGAGTGGACTGTGTATGAATCGCCTTATACAGGGTGATGTAGGCTGCGGTAAAACGGCTGTTGCCATGATAGCGGCATATCTTACGGTAAAAAACGGAGCACAGACAGCCCTTATGGCACCTACGGATGTCCTTGCTCTTCAGCATTATAAGGGCTTCAGTGAGATATTTGAACCCATGGGCATAAAATGTGCCCTTCTTACCTCATCCCTTAAAAAGAAGGAAAAGCAGGCTGTATATCTTGCCCTTGAAAATGGTGATATAGATATTGTAATAGGTACCCATGCCCTTATTCAGGATGCTGTCAGCTTTAAAAGGCTGGGGCTTGTTATTACAGACGAGCAGCACCGTTTCGGTGTCAGGCAAAGGGAAATACTTACCGAAAAGGGAGAGGGGGTACATACCCTTGTTATGACGGCAACACCTATTCCCAGAACCCTTGCCCTTATTCTGTACGGTGACCTTGACATATCCGTAATAGACGAACTGCCTCCAGGCAGGCAGGAAATAACCACCTATGCCATGCACACTGCTTACTATCCGAGGATATACGGCTTTATCCGCCATGAGGCAGAGGCAGGCAGACAGATATATATTATCTGCCCGATGATTGAAGAAAACGAAAAGATGCAGCTTAAGGCAGTTACGGAGTATGCAGCCCAGCTCAGGGAAGGGGCATTATTCGGCTTAAGGGTGGAGCTTTTACATGGTAAAATGTCCAATGATGAAAAACAGACAATAATGGAGGAGTTTGCTAAGGGGAATATTGATGTGCTGGTGTCCACAACGGTAATTGAAGTAGGCATAAACGTACCTAATGCCACCGTTATGGTGATAGAAAATGCAGACCGTTTCGGCCTTTCTGCACTCCATCAGCTAAGGGGACGTGTAGGCAGGGGTAGTGAAAAGAGTTACTGTATTCTTGTAAGCGATTCCAAGGGAAAGACAGCCCTTGAGCGTCTTAAGACAATGTGCAGTACAAATGACGGCTTTGTTATTTCCGAAAAGGATCTTAAGCTGAGAGGTCCGGGAGATTTCTTTGGCACAAGGCAGCATGGTCTTCCTGAAATGAAGATAGCAAATCTCTACAAGGATATAGACATACTTAAGGAGGTACAGCAGGCAAGCGTGGAGCTGTACAGAGGGGATCCTGAGCTGGATATGGAGGAAAATGAAAATCTCAGAAGGAAAATAACGGAAATTTTTGAAAGCGGAAGTGAAAAAATCTGTTTATAAGTATATTTTTTTAGAAAAACTGTTTACTTAAAGTTAATTTATATGTATAATTAAGCTAGTATATGATTAAATTCAGGGCAGGTACTGTTTTGCGGTAAATCCTGCCATGCAGGCAGCAGATCTGCCTGTGGTTTGGGAGTGATTTTTGGTGCGTGTTATATCGGGACAGGCAAGGGGGCTTAAGCTTAAAACCCCTGAGGGACTTGCTACACGGCCTACAACGGACAGGATAAAGGAATCCCTGTTCAATATAATTGCAGGGGATATCCCGGAGTCGGACTTTCTGGATCTTTTTGGAGGCAGCGGAGGTATAGGTATTGAGGCACTGTCAAGGGGTGCGGCATCTGCTGTGTTTGTTGACCAGTCCCAGGAGAGCATTGATGTAATTAAATATAATCTTGACCGTGCCAGACTGTCTGAAAGGGCTGAAGTAATAATGGGCAATGCCCTTAGCGTTATTTCTTCCCTTGGGGCAAGGGGCAGGAGATTTGATATTATATACATGGACCCACCATACTCAATGGGATTGGCTCAGGCAGCCCTTGAGGCTGTATATTCCTTAAGGCTTTTAAAGCCCCATGGCTTTATTGCAGTGGAGCAGGCAAATACGGAGCCACCTGTTGAGGCAGAGGGCTTTACCGTCAGCCGTATAAAGGACTACGGACGCACTACAAGGATCACATTCCTTAGGTATACGGAGGAAGAACAATGAAAATTGCTATATATCCGGGCAGCTTTGACCCAACCACCAATGGGCATATGGATATTATTTTCAGGGCTGCACGTTTTGTGGACAAGCTTGTGGTAGGAGTGCTGGAAAATCCCTATAAGTCCCCTGTGTTCACTACTGAGGAAAGGGTGGCACAGCTTAAGGAGCTTACAAGGGACATACCAAATGTTGATGTAATGACCTTTAACGGGCTTACAGTGGACTTTGCACGTTCCATCGGGGCTGATCTTATTATAAGGGGTCTGCGGGCAGTAACGGACTTTGAGTATGAGTTCCAGATGGCACTTACAAACCGCAACCTTGCAGAGGAAGTAGAAACATTATTTATACCGACAAGTGCTCACTGCCTTTACCTTAGCTCAAGTGTAGTTAAGGAGATAGCACTTTTCGGCGGAAATATTGATGATAAAGTGCCTGTGATCATCAGGAATGCGCTACAGGCTAAGTATAAGGACAGGAGGATAAAGTAATGGAAGGAAGTAAGCAGACTATCACCAGCCTTATTGATGAGTTGGACGGTATGTTGGAGGATGCAAAAACTGCCATGTTTGCAAGAAACAATGTGGTGCTTGACAGAAATTCACTGGAGGATCTTATTGCGGATATGAGGGCTAACCTGCCCACGGAGATAAAGCAGGCTAAGGATATAGTAAATAACTGTAACCGTAAGGTGAAGGAAGCCAGCAATCAGGCACAGCTTATTATAGATAAGGCAAATACCGAGGCACAGCAGCTTACCATGGAGCATGAGATAACCAAGCTTGCTCAGCAGGAGGCAGAACGTATTATTGCCGAGGCAAAGGAGGAGGCTAAAAACCTCCGTATCGGTGCTACCGAGTACATAAAGGATATATTTGCAAGGGCAGAAACGGTTTTAAATGAGTCCCTTAACGCTTATACAAGCCAGTCAATGGAAGTACAGAACTTCCTTAGCGGCGAGGTAAACATTATCCTTAAGGTAAGGCAGGACCTTATGGGGGGAAGACCTGAGGATGACTATCCAGAGGATGACTACCAGGATCAGTAAAAAAATACAGGGGTATTGGGGCGGGTTTTATCCTGCCTGCAATACCCCCTTTTTGGGCTTGATATACTTTACAGTCCCTGTTTGTTGCCATAGTCTATGCCATTGTCGGTAAGCCTTATCCTTATACGTTTTTCGCTTTGGCTTACAACTACAAGCATCCCCTCTGCTTCAAGCTTTTCGGCCGCCTCTATATACAGAGGCCTTTCAAATGCCATTTTGCCTGTGGGAAAGTTAAAGGCATAGCTGTCGCCACCTGTAACATAGGACTGATATGCTCTGTCCAACAGGGTTCTTTCATAGATGTTCATAGCTTATCCACCTCACTTTTATGTAATTATATAATACATTTTCTTTAATTTCAATACAAAGGAGACTTTAATATGAATTCATCGGATAAACGCCTTGCAGAGGCGCCTATTCCAAAGCTTATAATCTCCCTTGCATTGCCTTCCATTGTGGCTCAGGTTATTAACCTGCTGTATAGTATTGTAGACAGAATTTACATAGGTCATCTGGAAGGTGACGGGGATATTGCCCTTACGGGTATAGGAATAACTCTGCCCATTGTAATGATTATATCCGCCTTCAGTGCCTTTGTAGGCTACGGCGGTGCACCTATAGCCGCCATGCGTATGGGTCATAACGACTATGATGAGGCTGAGTCAATACTGGGCAATGGTTTTATACTGCTGATATTGTTTTCAGCCTTCCTTACAGCCTTTACCCTTATGTTCAGCGAGCCTATACTTTACCTTTTCGGTGCAGGCCAGCAAAGCTATAAGTATGCTAAGGAATATCTTGACTTTTATATCTGGGGTACTATATTCGTTCAGTTTTCCCTTGGCCTTAATCCTTACATATCCTGTCAGGGTAAGGCTAAGACGGCTATGTTTTCGGTGCTTATAGGTGCCCTTATAAATATAGCCCTTGACCCTATATTTATATTTGGCTTCAATATGGGTGTAAAGGGTGCTGCCCTTGCCACTGTTATATCCCAGTTTGCAAGTGCCATATGGGTAGTGAGCTTTTTGCTTTCGAAAAAAAGTGTTATACGTGTAAGACTTTCAAGGCTTAAGCCAAGGAGCAAGACACTCTTTGCAATTCTGTCCCTTGGCATATCTCCCTTTATTATGCAGTCAACAGAAAGCCTTGTAAGTATTACCTTTAATTCGGGACTGCAAAAATATGGCGGTGAGCTTTATGTAGGCTCCATGACTATTCTTATGAGTATAATGCAGCTGTGTGTTATTCCAATGCAGGGCTTTACCCAGGGTGTACAGCCTATTATCAGTTACAATTACGGTGCAGGCAATCGCAAGCGTATAATTGATACCTTTAAGATAATGGTTACCTGCTGCCTTTTGTTCTCCCTTACAAGCTGTATCACAATGTCTCTGTTTCCGGAGTTTTTTGTACGGTTTTTCAATAACCAGCCTCAGCTTGTGGAGCTTACATCAAAGATGCTGCCTGTTTTCCTCTTTGGTATGAGTATATTTGGCTTACAGTCCTCATGTCAGTCCACATTTATGGGACTGGGACAGGCTAAAATATCACTTTTTCTTGCTCTGCTCAGAAAAATAGTGCTTCTTGTACCCCTTGCTATTGTACTGCCTCTTATATTTAAGACACCTGAAAGTATATACTACGCAGAGCCTATTGCAGATGGTACAGCCTCTCTTGTTACCTTTTCAATGTTTCTTTTCAATATAAAGAAGATATTGAGCCACTGTGGTGAAAATAAATAATTGTTTTGCATAAAAATTTCCTTTACCTCCAATAATTATTATAAGTGGGAGCATACCCCTCTTTAGAAATTATTCATAAGGATACGGAGGTAATACTATGGATTTTAAAACCAGCAGGACAAGAGAAAACCTGATGCGTGCCTTTGCAGGTGAAAGTCAGGCACGCAACCGCTATACCTTTGCGGCAAGTGAGGCTAAAAAGAAGGGCCTTTATGTTATTGAGGGTATCTTTACCTTTACTGCCAATCAGGAAAAGGAGCATGGAGAAATATTCTATAACCTGCTCCATGAACTGGCTGATACTACTATTGCAGTTGACGGTAATTATCCGGTAGATATCAGCCATGATATTGCAAAGCTTCTTCGTAGCGCTCAGCATAACGAGTTTCAGGAGCATGACTATGATTATAAGGAGTTTGCGGATATAGCAGGAGAGGAGGGCTTTACCAAAATAGCCAATACCTTCAGGAATATTGCCGATATTGAAAAGACCCACGGCGAACGCTTTGGAAGGGCTGCAGAAATGCTGGAAAATGATACCCTCTTTGTATCAAGCATTGAGGAGGAGTGGATGTGTCTTAATTGCGGCTATGTTCTTAAGGGAAACAGGGCACCTGCCGTTTGTCCTGTATGTGATCATCCACAGGGATATTTTGTAAGGCTTACCCTTTCACCCTTTATAAAGCTTTCATAATTATCTGAGGCGGTATTATGTACCGCCTCAGGCTGTCAATAAACCCATAAAGCAGTTGACTTTTTGAATTAAATAGATATCTAGCCTGCATTTTTAGGTAACTTAAAGCGTCGCAGACTTTAATCCGCAGGACGGGCTTTGCCCGTTCGAGGGTATAACAAAGGCACTTTTGCCTTTGGCAAAAGCCGACCAAAGGTCGGTCGCATCTTTTGCGATGCAGATGTGTCGAAAAGAGGTTTATGACCTCTTTGAGGCACGGGTTG
>CASFCZ010000085.1 GCA_949293325.1 uncultured Eubacteriales bacterium
AGCAGAGGATTCCATAGTGGATGGCCCCGGTATAAGAATGACGGTTTTTGTACAGGGCTGTAATCATAACTGTGTGGGCTGTCACAATCCTCAGACCCATGACCCCACGGGCGGGGAGCTTATGGATGTAAGGGACATAGCCGCAAGGGCATTTGACAATCCCCTCCTTGACGGACTTACCTTTTCAGGGGGAGAACCCTTTTTGCAGTGTGAGGCACTTACCCTCCTTGCAGAGCTTGTAAGGGCAAGGGGACTTAATATTATTGCCTACACGGGATTTCTGTGGGAGGAGCTTATTAAGGACGAGGCTGCCCTCAGGCTTATTAAGGAATGCAGTTATGTTATAGACGGCCCCTTTATCCTTGAGCAGAAGTCCCTTATGCTTAAATTCAGGGGTTCGGCAAACCAGCGTATTATAGATGTTAAGGCATCACTTGCCGCAGGCACCGTAGTCTGTGCAGAGCTTTGAAAGGAGTGGAGATGTGAGCGGTATTATTGAAATAGTAATGCAGATAGTTGCTATATTTATTGTAACTGATATATTTGAATTTACCAAGGCACTTGCCTCAACAATTATGGGTGACACCCTGCCTAAATCTCAGAGAAGGCTTACCCTTAACCCCGTAAAACACTTTGAGCCAATAGGCTTTATTCTCTTTTTATTTACCGGTATGGGCTGGGGCAAGCCTGTGGAAACCTCAATGGCGGGATATAAAAGCAAGCGCAGGGGCACCCTTGTTACCTATGGCACACCTATTGTAGTATCCCTGCTTCTGGCAGGTGTAATCAAGGTATGCCTTGTTTTCCTTTCTGCCTCAGGTCTTAACGGACTTTGGTTAGATTATCTTAACAGTTTTCTTTATATACTCAGGGGCAAATTTGTTATCCTTGCTGTGTTTAATCTTATACCTGTTTATCCCCTTTGCGGCAACAGGCTTTTAAGATGCTTTTTAAGTCCCAATTCACAGATAAAAATGTCACAGAACGAAAAGATATATCAGACCATATTTGTTTTTGTATGGCTTCTGGGACTTGTGGGCTTTGTTGTAAATTATGTGGCAAAGGCTCTTATGATGATATTTTAAGGGTGAAATAAAATGGATCTTAATATCAGGCTTGAAAGCTTTGAGGGTCCCATGGATCTTCTGCTTTCCCTTATTGAAAAAAATAAAATAGATATATACGATATACCCATTGCCCTTATTACCGACCAGTATATGGAGTATCTCAGCCACATGGACAGTGAAAGGATGGAAAACATGAGCGAGTTTATCGTCATGGCATCCAAGCTCCTTAAGATCAAGTCCCGCATGCTTCTTCCCAAGTCAGAGGAGGAGGACGAGGAGGAAGGAGATCCAAGGGATGAGCTTGTGGCAAGGCTTGTGGAGTATAAACTCTTTAAACAGCTTGCTTCGGGTCTTGCACAAAGACAGGAAAATGCAGGAGAGAGATACTTTGGCAGCGGCGACGGTGCCATGCTTGCCAGGGTCAGGGAGGATGTACCCATTTGCCTTGATGAAATACTGGATGGTGTCACAAGGCAGGTTCTGGATGAAACCTATACTTACCTTATGCGTCGGGCTGAGGTAAAGCCTGACAAGGCTAAGGCAGTTGCAAGGGCAGTGTATATTGAAACCTTTAAGATAGAGGAGAAGATGGAATATATACAAAATCTTCTTAAGATAAATAAGAGCGTTGCCTTTAAGAAAATGTTCCGTAGCAACTCAACCAAGACAGAGATAGTGGTAACCTTTATGGCAATGCTGGAGCTGGTTAAAAATGCCTGTGTACGGGCGGAACAGGACGAGGCTTTTGGTGAAATTATGATTTACGGAGTGTGACGGTATGGGAATAGCCGAAATGGAACGGGCGGTGGAGGCAATACTCTTTGCAGCAGGGGATGAAGTAAAGCTGAAGGATATGGCGGCCGCCCTTGAACAGGATATAAATACCACTAAGGCAGTGGTGGAAAATCTTATGGATAGGTACAACGGTGAAAAAAGGGGCATTACCATTATAAGGGTGGAGGATGCCTATCAGATGTGTACCTCTGAGGAATATTACGAATACATAAAGCGTCTTTTTCAGTCCCCTGTCAAGCGCAGCCTCAGTCAGCCAATGCTTGAGACCCTTGCCATTATAGCTTACAAACAGCCTGTTACCAAGTCTGCCATTGAGGAAATAAGGGGCGTAAATGCAGACAGGGCGGTAAACAAGCTGGTGGAGTACGGGCTTGTGGAGGAAAAGGGACGTTTACAGGTTCCCGGCAGACCAATACTCTTTGGCATAACAGATGAGTTTTTAAAGTACTTCGGTTATGAGAGTGTGGCAGGTATGCCTGAAAAACCCCAGCCTGACGAGCAACTCAGGCTTGAGGCAATCAGTGAGGTTGATGGAATAAAAAAGGAATAAGGTAATAAAATAGAGCTAAGGGGCGATATTATGAAACGTACTTTGGCTTTATTTTTTTGTTTAATACTGATGTTTGTTAATACCGTTTACGGTGACCAGCCAAAGGTTGCCGCAAAGGCTGCGATACTTATGGATATGGACAGCGGCCGTGTACTGTGGGGTAAAAATGAGCATGAGCCTATGTCAATGGCAAGCACCACCAAGATAATGACGGCAATTATTGCTCTGGAAAGGGCGGATATAAATGCAACTGTAACCGTCAGTAAAAATGCCACCCTTGCTCCCCCTGTCAAGATGCACTTAAGTGAGGGTGAGGAGATACGGCTCTATGACCTTCTCCTTGCAATGATGCTCCAATCCTATAATGACAGTGCCGTTGCAGTTGCAGAGTATGTATGCGGCAGTGTGGAGGAGTTTTGTGACGCCATGAATCTGAAGGCAGGGGAGCTGGGCTGTCTTGATACCCATTTTGAAACCCCCAACGGACTTGATAAGGGGAATCATCATTCAACTGCCTACGATATGGCGCTGATTACAAGATATGCCCTTGAAAATGAGGAGTTTTTAAAACTAATATCAACTCCCTCAGCCTCCTTTACCACAAGTAAAAGAAGCTACAGCTTTACCAACAAGGACAGACTTTTAAGGGAGTATGAGGGTGCTTTAGGCGTCAAGACGGGCTTTACCAACAAGGCAGGGCAATGCTTTGCAGGGGCGGCACGGAGGGGCAATGAGGGCTATGTTTCCGTTGTCCTTGCAAGTGGCTGGGGCAGTGTAGGTAAGGAGCAGAAGTGGATAGATACAAAGGAGATACTGGACTACGGCTTTGAAAACTTTCAGGTCAAGGAAATTATTTCCGAGGGTACACAGGTTGCCGACCTTACTGTGGAAAGGGGTGAGGGGGACAGTGTTCCCCTTATATGCCGTGACTTTGCCTCTGTTACCATAGGGGAAGATGAGGAGGTCACCTACCGCCTTGAAGTACCTGAAAGTATGGAGGCACCCCTTTATAAGGGTCAGCGTGTGGGCACATACTATGCCCTTATTGACGGACAGGTGATAGCACAGAGCGGAGTTGTTACCTCCGAGGCGGTAGCAGCAAAAAGTCTGAAGTCATATTTAACGAAAATTTTTAATCTTTTTATTTCAAACTCACAGGGAAATGTGATATACTGATAAATATACAATGCAAAGGAGAATGGCTATGCTTGTGAGACTGCAAAAGTACCTGGCAGAGGCTGACGTTGCCTCCAGACGCAGGGCAGAGGAAATGATACTCTCGGGCAGGATAAAGGTAAACGGTAATATTGTTACGGAGCTTGGCACCAAGGTAGATGATGAGCTGGACGTAGTTGAGGCAGACGGCAAAGTGGTGAGGATAGACCGCAATATGGTGTATATTATGCTTAATAAGCCTGAGGGTTATGTTACCACTGTTCATGACCAGTTTAACAGGCCTACGGTTCTTGACCTTGTAAAGGGGGTAAAGGAGCGTATATATCCTGTAGGCAGGCTTGATTATGATACATCGGGGCTTATTATACTTACAAATGACGGAGATATGACCTACAGACTTACCCATCCCAAGCACAACGTGGCAAAGACCTATATTGCCCTTGTGGACAGTGAGCCTACGGCAGTTGAAATACATACTTTTGAACAGGGTATAATTATAGAAGGCAGAAAAACCGCCAGGGCAAAGCTCAGGGTAATGAAAAGGGATGAGGCAGGTGTTTATCTTATGATAACCATCCATGAGGGCCGCAACCGTCAGGTAAGGAAGATGTGTGATGCAATAGGTCACCCTGTAAGGAAGCTTAAAAGGATAGCCACAGGGAGGCTTACTTTAGGCAGTCTTAAAAAGGGTCAGTGGCGGTATCTTACCCGGGAAGAAGCTGACTATCTCAGGTCTTTGTGAATAGGTAAAATTAGCTAAGCAAAACCTACTAATTTACTCAACTTTTGTGTACATTTCAGTCCCAAAAACTATTGACAATTTATCTGTCGAGTGGGATAATTATTTGCGAATGATAATTGTTTTTGGATAAAGAAAGGAGTTACATTATGTTTGCACCTTTGAACATTACAGATGGTGTCTACTGGGTAGGCGCACTTGATAAAGAGCTTAAGACATTTGATATAGTTATGACTACCGAGTATGGCACAAGCTATAACTCTTATGTGGTAAAGGGCAGTGAAAAGACTGCTGTTATTGAAACTGCCAAGGACAAGTTTTTTGATGAGTTTTTAGAAAGACTTAATCAGGTTACCGACCCTGAAAAGATTGACTATCTTATAGTTAATCATACAGAACCAGATCATTCAGGTTCCGTTGAAAAGTTCCTTGAAATCAACCCTGACATTACAGTGGTAGGCTCTGTATCTGCCATTAAGTTTTTAGGGGAAATTACTAATAAAAAGTTTAACTCCAAGGTAGTTAAGGAGGGTGACAGTATTGAGCTGGGAGGTAAGACCCTTAGCTTTATTTCCGCGCCATTCCTTCACTGGCCTGATTCAATGTATACCTATCTTCAGGAGGATAAGATCCTTTTCACATGTGACTCCTTCGGCTGTCACTATGCTGATGACAGGATGTTTAACGACCTTATTGATAAGGACTTTACAGATGCCTATAAGTATTACTTTGACTGCATTATGGGTCCATTTAAGGAGCACGTGTTAAAGGCACTTGCAAAGGTGGATAAGCTGGAGCTTGCAGCTATATGTCCAGGTCATGGACCTATATTAAGGAAGGATATATCAAAATATCTGGATCTTTACAGACAGTGGTCTACAGTTGAAAAGGGAGAGTATGTGGTAGTTGCCTATGCTTCTGCCTATGGCTATACCAAGCTTATTGCAAAGGCTATTAAGGAAGGTCTTGAGGAAAGCGGCAGGGAGGTAAGGCTTTTTGACCTGGAAACTGCGGCTACTTCCGATGTACTTAGTCAGGTATCTGCTGCAAAGGGACTTCTTGTTGGTTCACCTACTATTGTAAATGATATGGTGCCACCTGTTGCTTCACTTATTGCAGGTCTTAATCCTACCATTAACAAGGGTCTTACTGCTGCTGCCTTTGGTGCATACGGCTGGAGTGGTGAGGCTGCAATTAATATAAATGCAAGGTTTGAGCAGATTAAGCTTAAGACACCTCTCGCACCACTGAGGATAATGTTCAAGCCATCAGAGGAGCAGTATGCTCAGGCTGTTCAGTTCGGTAAGGACTTTGCGGCAGCACTTTAATCAGAATAAAAAATCATCTGAAAGGGCAGTTTAAACCGAGAGGTTGGACTGCTCTTTTTACATTTTATATACATTTATATGGGTAGACAGTTAATTTACCTTGTGATAAAATTGAGTAAGCAATAACTATAAATGGAGGCATATTATGAAGAAAATAGGTATACTTACCAGCGGAGGAGATTGTCAGGGCCTTAACCCTGCAATAAGGGGTGTTGCAAAGGCACTTTACGACAGGCTTGGTAAGGAAGTTAAAATATACGGTATCAGGGATGGCTATAGGGGACTTATTGAAGGTGATTATGATGTTATGAAAAAAGGCGATTTTTCAGGCATACTCACCCTTGGCGGAACTATCCTGGGCACCTCCCGTCAGCCCTTTAAGCAGATGAAGGTAATTGGTGAAGACGGAGTTGACAAGGTAGAGGCAATGAAGAATAACTATAAGCAGATGGATCTTGACTGCCTTGTTATCCTGGGCGGAAACGGCACCCACAAAACAGCCAACCTTTTAAGTAATGAGGGGCTTAATGTTATTACTCTGCCAAAGACTATTGACAATGACCTTTGGGGTACAGATATAACCTTCGGCTTTTATTCAGCCCTTGATGTGGCAACTGATGTTATAGACAGGCTTCATACCACAGCTACCTCCCATGGCAGGATATTTGTAGTTGAAATAATGGGACATAAGGCAGGCTGGCTTAACCTTTATGCAGGTGTTGCAGGTGGTGCCGATGTTATTCTTATTCCGGAGATACCATACAGCATGGACAAGATAACTGAGGTAATAGACAACAGAACCAAAGACGGTAAGGTCTTTTCCATAGTGGCAGTTGCAGAGGGTGCTATTTCCCTTGAGGAAAGTAAGCTCAGCAAAAAGGAGTTTAAGGCTGCAAGGGAAAAAATGCCATACTCCTCTATTGCCTACAGGGTGGCTGACGACATTGCAAAGGCAACAGGTCATGAGGTAAGGGTAGCAGTTCCGGGACATATCCAGCGTGGAGGCAGTCCTTCACCCTACGACAGAGTACTTTCCACCCGTCTTGGTGCAAAGGCAGCAGAGCTTATCTGCCAGGGCACATTCGGCTGTATGGTAGGGGTAAGGAATAATCAGGTTGTACCTGTGCCCCTTTCTGAAGTTGCCGGTAAGCTTAAGTCAGTGCCCCTTGACAATGATGTTATTGCTTCAGCAAGAAGTATCGGGGTTAGCTTCGGAGACTGATATTATGTCATTTTATGTAGATTTAATGTAAATTTTACAAAACTTTGCTTTTGGTTTTGCGGAAATATGCGATAATGCTATTTGAGGGAGTGAAACAGATGAATAAAAAAATTACAGCCGTAATTGAAATAGCTTCAAATGAGCTGAGGCTCAAGGTTGCAGAAAAAAAAGGTGAAGGCATTAAGATAATAGACGCCCTCAACTATCCCCTCAGCCTCGGTCGTGATACTTTCCACTATGGAAAAATCAGTTTTGAAAGCATCTGCAAAACGGCGGATATAATTAACGGCTTTTTACAGGTAACAAAGGAATATGGAGTAGATGAGATAACTGCCATTGCCACCACTGCCGTAAGAGAGGCAACCAACAAGGAGTATGTCCTTGATCAGATCAAGATAAAGACAGGTCTTGATATAATGGTTGTAGATGACAGTCAGGAAAAAAACTATATTAACGCCCTGATGTTGGATGTACTGCCCCAGGAGCATACCCAGTCAGCGGTGGTGGTACATTTGGGCTCTGGTAATATCAGTATTTCCCTGCTGGAAAATTCATACCTTACCTATACCCAGAGTATTAAGATAGGCGGTTTGCGACTTAGCGAAATGTTTGAGGCAGTTGGCATAGAGAAATATTCCTCTGTGGTAAAGGAGTATTTAAGGTCCTTTATAGATGCTATCCAGGCATTTCTGCCAAAGACCATTACAAGTGTAATCCTTACAGGCTACGATGTGGAACTTATGGTACAGCTCTGCGGCGGCAAGCGTATAGGTAGTCTTTATGAAATAAGTAAGGAGAACTTCAGCTCATTGTACAAGCAGACCAAGGAAAAGACTCCCCAGGAGCTTGCAGTAAGCCTTGATATTGATGTAAGCAAGCAGGAGACCCTTTATCCGGCCCTTGTAATATATAACCGTATCCTTAAATATGCTTCAACCAACAAACTGGTTGCCTTGCCAATAACGGCAGGTGATGAGATACTTGTTGAGCAGTTGGATCCCACTAAGGCACGTCAGATAAAAAAGCATTATGAAACCAGCGCCATTACGGCGGCATGGAAGATAGCACGGAGATTTGATATTAACATAGAACATCTTGAGCGTATCGAAAGCTGCTCCCTTATGATCTTTGACAGGCTTAAGAAGGTACATGGCCTTGATAAGCGTGAAAGGTTTTTACTGCGTATGGCGGTTATACTTCATAATGTGGGTAAGTTTATCAACCCTAAGGCTCATTATATCCATTCCTATAATATAATCAACGGTCTGGATATAGTGGGCATCAGTGAGGAGGAAAAACGTGTTATTGCCACAGTTGCCCTCTATCATGGCTCCATTACCCCTGATATGAAGTACAGCCAGTACAGGGAATTAAGCCCTGAGGAAAGGGTGCTTGTTTCCAAGCTCTGTGCCATTTTAAGACTGGCTGTGGCTGTAAACAGCGGACACAGCGGTAAGTATGAGGATATCAGTGTCAAGCTCAGAGGCAACGAGATGATAGTTACCCTTACTACATTTAAGGATATTGAGCTTGAAAAATGGACCTTTAATCTGAAAAGCGAATTTTTCACCGATGTATACGGTATCAAAGGGGTATTGACCAAAAGGAGTGTATTGTAATGGCTGATTTATTTGACAGCAGTTTATATATAAACAGAGAACTCAGCTGGCTGGAGTTTAACGAAAGGGTTCTTGAGGAGGCATTCGACAAGACCAATCCAATATTGGAAAGATTTAATTTCCTTGCAATTACCGCCTCTAACATGGACGAGTTTTTTATGGTCAGGGTGGCAGGACTTATGGAGCAGGTCTATGCAGGCAGAACCAGGAGGGATATAGCAGGTCTTACCCCAATGGAACAGCTCAGGCGTATTTCCGACAGAGTTCATGAGATGGTGACAAGACAGTACAGCTGCTTAAGCCGTAGCCTTATCCCCCAGTTAAAGGCGGATAAAATAGTATTTAAAAACTACGAGGAGCTTAATTCCCCACAAAAAGATTTTGTTAAGCAGTATTTTAATACCATTCTTTTCCCTGTCCTTACTCCAATGGCAATAGACAGCAGCAGACCCTTTCCCCTTGTGGCAAACAAGAGTCTTAACCTTATAGTTGAGCTGGCAGGGGCAGAGGAGAAGTATGCTGTTGTACAGGTGCCTTCAGTGGTAAGCAGGCTTGTGGAGCTTAATAATACCCAGGATGGACAAAGGGAATTTATTTTCCTTGAGGATATAATAAAGCACTTTATCGACAAGCTCTTTGAGGGCTGTAAGGTGGTGTCGGTACATGCCTTCAGAATAACCCGTAATTCCGATCTTGAAATTGACGAGGAAGAAAGCCACGACCTTCTTGTGGAGATAGAGGAGTCCATCAAACGCCGTAAATGGGGTGACCCTGTCAGGCTTGAGGTTGAAAAGGATATAAGTGAGTCCTCCTTTGACTTCCTTGAAAGACAGCTGGAAATAAACCCTGAGGATATATACAGAATAAACGGAACCATAGACCTTACGGTATACTTTGCAGTTGCAGGCATTAAGGGCTGTGACCATCTCCGCAATCAGCCT
Source organism: uncultured Eubacteriales bacterium (assembly GCA_949293325.1). Taxonomy (GTDB): domain Bacteria; phylum Bacillota; class Clostridia; order Lachnospirales; family CAG-274; genus CALWRD01. The sequence goes on from CASFCZ010000085.1 coordinate 9,438, forward strand.
ATGCCACCTTCACCTGTAAAGGCATTCCGTGACAGGGATATGTTTGAGGTAATAAGGGAAAAGGATGTCCTTGTACATCATCCATACGAGTCCTTTGACTGTGTTGTCAACTTCGTTAAGCTTGCGGCAGCTGACCCATATGTACTTGCCATTAAGCAGACCCTTTACAGGGTATCAGGCAATTCACCTATTATTGCAGCCCTTATTCAGGCTGCCGAAAACGGTAAGCAGGTTACGGTATTGCTGGAGCTTAAGGCAAGGTTTGATGAGGAAAATAATATTAACTGGGCAAGAAAGCTGGAAAATGCAGGCTGTCACGTAGTATACGGACTTGTGGGCTTAAAGACCCACTGCAAGCTTTGTATGGTGGTACGTAAGGAGGAGGACGGTATTCACCGTTATCTTCACTTAGGTACAGGTAATTACAATGATAAGACTGCAAAGCTCTATACAGATATGGGTATGTTTACTGCCAAGGAAAGCTACGGTGCAGATGTATCCAAGCTCTTTAATGTACTTACGGGCTATTCCAAGTCCACTAATTATATGAAGATAGCCGCAGCACCTACAGGATTAAGGGAAATGTTTATGGATAACATAGCCAACGAAATGAAAAATGCCCGTGAGGGTAAACCGGCATGTATCAAAGCCAAAATGAATTCCCTTGTGGATGACGGTATTATCAGGGC
>CASFCZ010000086.1 GCA_949293325.1 uncultured Eubacteriales bacterium
GCAAAGGCCATACCCATTCAAAAAAGGGCTGACAATTCCTGAAAATTAAAAGACCTCGGAATTTTCCGCGGTCTTTTATTTAATAAGCTCTATTTCAATACCCACTACACCATACTTTTCCTGTTTTTCTACAGAATAATATTTCTCCATATCCGAGGGATTCGCACCCTCAAGTTCCGAGGGAGCATAACCGCATTTTTCAAGGGGCAGTTTTTTATAAAGCTCCCTGAAGTTCTTAAAACAGTAAAGGGCAGCCACCCTTACTGTAAGTCTTTTGCTGACAGCATTGTTGGTACAGGTAAACTCAATTTCATCTCCCACCCTTATCATCCGTCTTTTTTCATCATACAGACGCAGTTCAATTGTCTTCTTTCCTGTAGCTATCATTTCAAAGGGTTTGGGATTAAGCTTCATAAAATGTTTCATTGGTATATCCTCTTTACATATCCTTATAAAAATCACTCATTGTTTTTTATATATAGCAGTACTGAAGCATAAAACACATTGTTGTGATGTTTAAAATCCACAACACCCTTATACTCCTCAGCTATTGCCCTTACTGAATTAGTGCCGTAACCTACCCCACTATGCTTTGTTGACATAAGCATATCATCCTTAAATACAGGCTGGTTTTCACAGGTATTATCCACCGTCAGAGAAAAGGCATTACTACCTGTAATTGTACAGCATACCTTTATAAATGGCTCCTTAAGCTTTGTATTTATACAGGCATAAACAGCATTTTCAAGGAGATTTCCAAAGAGTACACTAAGGGTGGGATCAGGAATATTTATCCGGGCAGGAATATTAATATTTGTTATAACCTTTATGTTGTTTTTCTCGGCAATATTAAAATACCAGCCCAGTATTATATCAATGGTTTTATTTGCACAATACCCTGTCTTGATATCTACGGGAAGTGATTTTTTATATACATCAAGATATTGGGATATGGCCTTATAATCCTCCTTTTCCATATAGGATTGCAGAATATTTATATGCTGCTTCAAATCGTGCCTTGCCCTTTTCACTTCGGTAATGTGATTATACAGAGTATTATACTGGGTCATATACATTGAGTTAAGCTTATTTACAGTTTCGTTTTTTTCTTTCAGCATTATCTGCTCCCTTATATTGTTAAGAGATACAAGAAGTATGCCATATATCATTAATACCGCCACTGCAAACAGAAGTCTGGAGAGAATAAACTTCCATTTATAGTCCCCCACAGGGACGAGATTGTATGTAAATATAAGTATAATAACAGAAACCACAAAGGGCAGAAGCCATATAGTGCGCCACAGCTTGGGAGCTTCCACCTCAAATATAATTGTCACAGCTTTTTTCAGCAAAATAAGAATAAATGGAAGGAGTGCAATAAAGCACAGTGAATGAGTCAGAATCTCCGTAGTATAGGATACATTAAAAAATGTATACATCAGGAATACGGAGATACCCCTTAAAACAATAATTGTATCCAAAATGAATATATAGAAAAACAAAAGCTTAAACGGACTTTCCTTAACAATTATAAAATATAATACACAAAACAAAACGGAGGCAAACTCCAATACCCTGGAATCAACACCATTTACAGTCAATACCGCCATAGATAAATAATGGCAGAAGTTAAAGATTACAAAAATCAGTATACACACCGCAAGGGGAAGTCTTAATTTTTTATAAAAAGGGACATAGCAAATAACTCTGTAGGGAGTAAATATAGCAGTGTAATATATAATCAGTTTTAATATTTCATTCATTATAAACATCCCCGTGTTTTTTTGAAAATATAATTTGCATACTGCGTCTTTACTTCATTGGTTTTACTCCTGCTTATATGCAGTTGTATCCCTGTATTCATAATAAAGAAGTTATCCGATATACTGCTGACATTTCCCAGGTTGACAACTCCGCCCCGACTGTAGACACAGAATTCATCCCTCGGCAGCAAATTCAGAAAGTCTTTGAAAGACATGTACACACTGTATGTATCTGTAATTGTATATATCTCAACGTTATGACCCCTTGATTGTGCGTATAAAACAGTTGAAGCAGGTATATCCAGTGACATTCGGTTTTTTTTAATCGTTATAACCCTTTCTGCAGTTATGTTGCATAGTCTGTTAAGTATCAGAGATATACGTTTTTCCTCCGGAGGCTTTATTACATAATCAAAGGCCTGTACATCATAGCCCTCAAGGGCAAAACCTCTGTCGGTTGTTACAAATATAATAGGTACGGACCTGTTGCTTTCCCGTATTTTTCGTGCAATATCAAGACCATTAGCTTCCGGCATAATTATATCAAGAAAAAAAGCCGAAAAGCTCTTTGTCTTAATTTCATTGTTAAAGGTACTTATGTCAGTGTAAGTAAAAACCTTACAATTAATGTAGTTTTTGCAGGCAGTTTCTTCTATAAGTTTTTTCAAAAGCTCAGCTTCTTCTTTTAAATCATCTAATACGGCAATATTCATAACCCCACCTCTTTTTATTTATTTTAACATATAAAAACAGTCGGTTCAAACCAAAAGCATTACCCTTTGTGACGATTATATACCACTTGTGACGATTATAGGAAAATATCCCTTTTTATATAATAAAAACATCTTTATACCGGTAATAATTAAACAGCCCTGAATATCAGAAATACAAAAACCGGCCTCAACTGTCACTAAGTGTTGACAGCAGAAGCCGGTTTTATTATTCTCAGCTATTAATATAATTTATACTGTATGACCAAATACAGATACTGCATTTATTAGCCCTGACTAACATTTTTACAGCAAGTACAGGCTTTAACCCCCTATTATGTTATTTCTCTTGAGGGATGAAAGTATATTAAGCCTGATAATAAAATCCTGCTTATTCTTTTTTACCATAACATCAAGAATAACACCAATAGTAAATGAGATAGCCGAAAGGACTGCACAGATAAGTGAAAAAATAAGTGTAGGAAATCTTGGCACCTGATGTGTTGACAGATATTCCATAAACACAGGTGCAAAGGTAATTCCCGCAACTATAAGAAGTATAAGGGCAATAATACCAAAGAACATCATTGGCCTGTACTCCTTGAACATAACCGCTATGGTCTTAAGCACCTTCATACCGTCTGTAAAAGTGTTCAGCTTTGAAACGCTGCCCTCAGGTCTGTCCCTGAAATTAATAGGTATCTCCTTAATGTTAAACTTTTTGTCAAGGGCATTAATAGTCATTTCCGTTTCTATTTCAAAGCCACCTGACACAATAGGCATCATTTTGACAAAGTCATAGCTGAAGGCCCGATAGCCTGTCATAATATCCTTTATATTGCTTTTGAAAAGGGAATTTATCAGATCCCTTACCAGTTTATTGCCAAAACCGTGAAATCTGCGCTTATTTTCCTGAAAATATGTAGATGATAACCTGTCACCGATAACCATGTCATATCCATCTTTAAGAACCAGATCAACCATTTCACGGGCATGTTCGGCAGGATAGGTATCATCACCGTCTATCATAATATAGCAGTCTGCATCTATCTGACGAAACATACTGCGTACCACATTACCCTTACCCTGTCTGTACTCCTTACGTACCACTACCCTTTCACCAAGGGATGAAGCTATCTCATAGGTACGGTCTGTAGAGTTGTTGTCATAGACATAGATGGTAGCCTCAGGGAGAGCTGCCATAAAGTCCTCTGCCACTTTCTTAACGGTTTTTTCCTCATTATAGCATGGTACCAATACCGCTACTTTTTTGCTATTTTCCATAATAACCCTCCGTTACAGCCAGAATGTAATGGCTGAAGTAATAGAATAATAAAAATCAGGATTTGTTGAATCAATGTAATAATCTCCGGAAGCAAAAAGCAATGCCGCATCATATAGCAAAGACAGACCCGAAAGACACACCACCATAAAGGCTACATGCTTGTTTGTATATCTAGTACACAGTGCAAGAGCAACCAAAACAGCAGGCAGAAGAAGAAGATAAGAATAGTCTGCATAGTATCTGTAAAGAATACCAGCCATTTCCGTATCTGCAATTACCACCACCAGAGCAAAGACAAGGGAGCTTATAACGAAAGCATAAAGTCCTTTGCTTTTAAGCTCACTGCGACAGTACTTTATACCTGCAACAAGCCACACAACAGGCTGGCAGGCTATGACGCCACCAAGCATCATTTCCGTAATGGTAGTGCCCATATACAGGTTTGACAGATTGGTACCTGTAATAAACGGGAACTTTCCATAGGTAACAGGCAGCTGTAAAAGATATACAAATATGCCAAATGGCAGTCTACCAAGATTAAAGCCTCTGCTTGTCATATCATTTGTAGTCAGATTATAATTAGCTCCGAAATCAAATACCGAACCAAAACGTGCATAATTATACCACATTACCGCAGATGCGCAAATAATATAGGGCAGAATGAATACAACAGTGTGTACAATGGACTGCTTTGAAAAGAGACGTCTTTCCTTAAATACAGTACCGTAAAACAATGGTATTGCCAGGAAGGATGCTATCAGGAACTGTGGTCTGCATCCTGAAACAGCTGCCATGCAAAGGGAGCCTGCAAAAAGCTTTACCCCCTGCATTACCTTTGTACGGCAGTCGTATGCACTTATCCAGAAATAAAGTCCCGCCGTACACAAAGCAAGTGCCATTGAAATAGGCATAAAATACATATCCGGTCTGCGGAAAGCAAATATTATGCCGCTTGAGGCCACAAATACCTGGGCAAGGATAAGGAAATGTGCAAAACTTATATCCTTAAACCATCTTTTGACCATTGCCCTGACAAGGAAAAAGGCAAATATAACAAATACATAATAATTAATCAATACACCATACCGTGTAGGAAATTCCTGCTGGGTTATAAGCCGGTATGGCAGATAATAGGTAAGAACCGGCAAAGCACCAAAGTAAACATAGTATTTTCCGTCATAATAGACATGATCCCATTTATATCCAACGCCGTTCTGAGCCATTACCCTGTCACGTTCTGTCTTATCATAGGGATTTTCCATATCAATAAGTGCCTGTGGGGGCTGGGCATAATCCAGATACACATGACCGTTAATAAAGGACTGTGCCAAATAGTCATACTGATGATGATGTTCAAAGCCCGGATTATCAAAAACAGGGTTTGAAAGGGCAATTACACTGCCCAGAACCATATTGGCAATTACAACAAGAATTATTATCCAACACTGACCATAGCTTTTATGGTCAAAGACAATATTATATACCGGTGAGCCATACCTGAAAGTATATATAATAGCAGCTATGGCAAAGAGAATAAGCACCCTTAAAGGATTAGCAGAAAAGGGCACCTGTTTGTTCACTTCCACACTGTCTATAATAAGGGTCTGATTGTCCACACCGTTGAACTTAAGCCTGAGGGTATCACTTTCCCCTGCAGTATGGAGCTTTATATACTTGGTACGCTCAACATCGTTTACTATATACCACTCGGGCATCTCCTTAGGCTGGGCATTTGCATAATCGTTTATGGATGGTACAACAGCCAGCCTTTCAAAGCTAAGGGAAGTACCCTCCCCACTTTCATAAGGCTCATCGCAGCGCTTGTCCCTTATGCTGATATACAGATTTTTGACCTCTGTATCAAAGCCTCTGAACTCAATATACTTATCTCCGTTTTGTAAAATTTTGATTTCATTAATACCTGCTGCCGCCACTCCAGAACCACAGGTATAGGACTCAAGGGGTACACTTTCGTAGCCCAAGCCCTCAAAAAATCTCCAATTAAAAACAAAAATTTCAGCAATCAGAACACCTATCAATATTATAATATAGGGCTTGAATTTTTTATAAGCTGAACCTTCCTCCATTTTTATAAACCCTCCAAAAAGTTGAAATATTTCTAATAATATTTATAATTCTACACCATTTTATTAACCTTTGCAATAGTTAATCTTACCCTCTCTGACGCATATATTATAAATATAAGGGGTGATAATATGCTTTGTGGTATTAAAATAATGGGATTTATACTTTTTCTGCTGGGTATCGGAATGTTTCTTGGGCTAATTGTGCCTTGCAGTGCCCTTCTACTTTCTATTGTGCTAACAGGAATAGGAGCTTTCATAATATTAAAATAAAAAGGGGCATATCCCAACAAAAGTTGCAATATGCCCCTCATTGTATCAATGACAGTGATGTTCTCCGCAGCCATGATTACCGCAGCTATGACCCTCCTCATGGGAATGATGGTCACAGTGAACATCGGGATTAAAATCGAGCTTACCATTAAGGAGAGCAGCCACAGCCTCATCTGCACTGCCGGTTACACCGCCGTAAAGCTTAATTCCTGCCTGTGCAAGTGCCATCTGAGCTCCGCCGCCGATACCTCCGCAGATAAGGGTATCTACACCCTTTTCATTAAGAAAACCTGCAAGTGCACCGTGTCCGCTGCCCATGGTATTTACTACCTCACTGTTCTCAACAGCTCCATCCTTAATATCATAAATTTTAAATTCCTCGGTATGTCCAAAGTGCTGAAATACTTGTCCGTTGTCATAGGTTACCGCAATTTTCATTTAACTCGTCCTTTCTGCTTTCCGCAGGTACAGCCCTTGTTGCCGCAGCCGCAGTCATTACCGCCCTCACACAGAACATAGTCACCGCCTTCTACTCTGAGCCGCTTACCGTTTACAAGGCTGTCGGCAAGCTTACGGCGTGCACCGTTGTAAATAGACTGCACGGTGGTACGTGCAACATTCATACGCCGGGAGCATTCCTCCTGTGTAAGGCCTTCAAGATCAATAAGCCGTATGCTTTCAAATTCATCAACCGTCATTACAACGTCTTCACTGTGCTCACCGCTTAAGGGTCCGAAATTAATACAGCCCGGCATGGCACAAATCCGTCGTCTTTTGTATGGTCTTGGCATATAAAACCTCCGTTTCCGACTTATGTCAATAATCATTCTACTACAGTTTATGTCTTATGTCAATAATACTCCTTCACATTTTAACCTTTTCTGTTAATATGTGCGGCAATAAGCCTGCAAAATTCCTTCCCGTACCTGTCTGCCTTTACAGCACCTACACCTGACACCCTGAGAAGTTCCTCACGGTTAACTGGACATTTCCTGCACATATCCTTAAGGGAGGCATCTGTGAAAATAACATAGGCAGGCACGTGCATTCTGGCAGCAAGCCGCATCCTCAGTGCCTTAAGCTCACTGAAAAGTTCAGAATCAATATCCCTTTCCTCTCCACCTGACCTATAGACTGTATTCTCAACAGGCAAACGGACGGTAATACGTTCCCTGCCTGTGGCAATATTTTTTGCCCTGTCACAGGTATAAAGAACAGGATATTCCCCTTCAGTTTTCAGATAACCTGCCTCCAGAAGATGTTCCACCACAGCCCTGAGCCTTTGGGCAGAAACTTTGTGAAGTATACCGTGTATGGACAAACCGTCAATATGAAAACGTCTTATTCTGTCATTTTCCACACCACGAAGAATATCAACTATCATTGCCTTACCAAAATGAAGGTTACGGTCATCAAGGGTATTGATACAGGATATTATCCTCTGGGCAATTTCCGTAGCATCCACCGCTTCAAAGCCCCTTTGGCAGTTGGAGCAGTTACCGCAGAAGGAAGGTGCTTCCTCATCAAAGTAGTTGAGCATGTATTCCCTAAGACACTTATTGACAGTACAGTAATATGTCATCTGCTTAAGTTTTTCCAGTTCATTTTCCTTTACCTTTTTACGCATCTGTGGGGTAAGATCCTCATTTTCCTCACTGTTTTCAATAAGATACTGATTGACCCTGACATCACGGCCACTGTAAAGGAGTATACACTCCGCAGGACTGCCGTCACGTCCTGCCCTGCCTGCCTCCTGATAATAGCTTTCCAGATCAGATGGCATATTATAATGGATAACAAAGGACACGTTTGACTTGTCTATACCCATACCGAAAGCATTTGTTGCAACCATTACCGTAGATCTGTCATATAAAAAGTCATTTTGATTTTTATGCCGTTCCTCCTCACTCAGACCAGCATGATAGCGTGTGGCAGCAAAGCCGTCACGATTAAGATTTTCACAGACCTCCTCTACCGTCCTGCGTGCAAGGCAATATACAATACCGCTCTTGTCCTTCTTTTCAGAGAGTATTTTTTTAAGGGCAGTGTACTTATCCTTAGGCTTAAGCACCGCAAAATACAGGTTTTTTCTGTCAAATCCCGTAGTCAGTGTAAAGGGATTCTGCAATTCCAGCAATCGGATAATATCTTCCTTGACCTCTGAAGTCGCCGTTGCAGTAAAGGCGGCAACTACGGGACGGTTTGGCAGAGAGTCAATGTATGTGGTGATCTTAAGATAACCCGGGCGGAAATCCTGTCCCCACTGAGATACACAATGTGCCTCATCAACAGTTACCAGAGATATTGTCATCTGCCTTGAAAAGGCAATAAATTCATCTGTCATCAGTCTTTCGGGAGCAACGTATATTATTTTATACTCCCCAAGGTATGCCCGTCTGAATACCTCCCTGTACTGAGGAAGGGTAAGAGAGGAATTGATATAGGCAGCCTTTATTCCTGACTGCCATAGGGAATTAACCTGATCCTTCATAAGTGAAATCAGAGGTGATACCACAACAGTAATTCCATCAAACATAAGTGCAGGGATCTGATAACATATAGATTTTCCTCCGCCGGTGGGCATAATGCCAAGCACATCCCGGCCCAACAAAATCTTATCTATTATCTCCTCCTGCCCCTCACGAAAGGCACTGTGTCCGAAATATTTATTTAAAACCTGGTACTTGTCCACATTATTCACCTCAAAATTTACACTTGTATCTGACAGAATTATACCACAACCCTGTTTTTTCCGCAAATTAAAATACACGGTTTGAATATTGTGAATTAAAAAACAGCCTGTTTATCCAGACTGTTTTTGACTCAGTAAATTTTATTTACTAACATAACATATACAACCGTTGTCTGAGGGAAATATGAAATTTTAAGGGACTGTTATATAACAGTCCCTTAAAATCATTCCTCATTATTTTCTTTGTCATCTGTCTTAGGCATATTATCCTCAATAGGAGGTTGATTAATAACCGCCCTGAACTCCTCGCCGGTAATCTTTTCCTTTTCAAGGAGAAGCTTGGCTGCCCTGTGGAGTCCTTCCATATTATCCTTAATAACTTTGGTAGCAGTATCATATGCCTCGGTAATAAGGCGGTTTACCTCGCTGTCAATAAGACCGGCAACCTCCTCACCATAGTTCCTTGTATGGGTAATATCCCTGCCAAGGAACACCTCCTCAGTTTCTTCACCAAAGAGGATAGGTCCCAGTTTTTTACTCATACCGTACTTTGTAACCATATCCCTTGCAAGCTTACTTGCCTGCTGAATATCACCGCTTGCACCTGTGGTAATATCACCAAATACAAGCTCCTCTGCAACCCTGCCGCCAAAGGCTGCGGCAAGCTCCTGCTTCATTGAAGTAAGGGTAGGGCATGTATATTCCTTAGGTACAGGCATAGTATAGCCTCCTGCACGTCCTACAGGAATAATGGAAACTATATGAACCGGCTGAAGCTCCGAAAGTTTCTCAAAAATGAGAGCATGACCCGCCTCATGGTAAGCAGTAAGGCGTTTTTCCTTATCCGATATAACACGGCTCTTCTTTTCTGTGCCCATTGCCACCTTAACAAAGGCAGTCCTTAAGTCATCCATATCAATGGCGGTTTTGTTATGTCTTGCAGCCAGGAGAGCAGCCTCGTTCATAAGGTTCTCAAGGTCTGCACCGGTAAATCCGGGAGTAGTCTGGGCTATTACCTGAAGATCAACATCAGGGGCAAGTTTTTTACCCTTGGCATGTATCTCCAATATTTCACGTCTGCCCTTTACATCGGGACGACCGATAACAACCTGCCTGTCAAATCTGCCCGGTCTTAAAAGTGCCGGATCAAGTATATCCGGGCGGTTAGTAGCCGCTATAACAATAACTCCCTCATTGACACCGAAACCGTCCATTTCAACAAGGAGCTGATTAAGAGTCTGCTCCCTTTCGTCATGTCCGCCTCCCAGGCCAGCGCCTCTGCGCCTTCCTACTGCATCAATCTCATCAATAAATACAAGGCATGGTGAATTTTTCTTTGCCTGATCAAACAGGTCCCTAACTCTGGAAGCACCAACACCTACGAACATTTCCACAAAGTCTGAACCGGAAATAGAGAAGAATGGAACCCCCGCTTCCCCTGCAATAGCCTTGGCAAGAAGGGTTTTACCTGTACCCGGAGGTCCAACCATCAGTACACCCTTAGGTATCCTTGCACCTATATCCGTAAACTTTTTAGGGTTTTTAAGGAACTGTACAATCTCCTGTACTTCTTCCTTTTCCTCATCAAGTCCAGCCACATCTGCAAAGGTCTTTTTATTATTGGAGTCATTGAGCTTGGCATTGCTTTTGCCAAAGTTCATAACCTTTCCTCCGCCGCCGCCCTGCATCTGCTGCATAATAAAGAAAAGCAGAAGCAGACCGATAACCACCACAACTATAGTGGATATTACGGAAATCCAGTTACCGGTATTTGGTGTATCCTCTGTAATAAGCTCAACATCACCGTTTGCCACCTTATCGCTTATGCTATCAACAAACTGACTGACGCTTATTATATCCACCGTATAGGTTTTACCGTCATTACGCACAACCGTTGCTGTACCTGAGTCGAATATATCCGCATCCTTACGAAGGGTGATACTGTCAATATCTCCTGTCTTAAGCTGGGACATAAGGGAACTATAGGTATAGACCTCTGCCTGCATATTGGTACCGATACCCCCTCGTCCAAGTGTAACGAAGACAAGGATTACCGCAAAAATGCAGATATAGATCAAGACAGACTTTAATCCGTCACCTTTTCTATTCATATTTTCCTCCTTAAATATAATTATATTACTTTATAAATACGATTAATATATTTAAAAGGCAAAAGATTATACTCTTGCCTTTCTCTTATTCTTCAAAACTAAGTACTCCTATGTATGGAAGATTTCTGTACCTCTGGGCATAGTCAAGACCATAGCCGATAACAAATTCATCAGGAATTTCAAAGCCTACATAATCAACTTTAACATCAAACTCACGTCTTTCAGGCTTATCAAGAAGGGTACAGAGGGTCAGGGAAGCAGGTTGCTTATCCTTAAGATACCTGAGCAGGTAGTGGAGAGTCCTGCCTGAGTCAATAATATCCTCCACAAGAAGTACATGCTTATCATGGATGGAATTTTCCAGATCCTTCTTTATTTTAAGCTGACCGGATGAACTGGTTGAGTCCCCATAGCTTGATACCACCATAAAGTCCAGCTCAACTGGAACAGTCATACGTTTGATAATATCCACCATAAACATAACAGAGCCCTTAAGAACGCCTATAACCACAATGGGTTTACCATCCCTGAGAGACGAGTATTTACGGCTCAGTTCCTTTGCCAGCTCATCTGTCCGTTCAATTATTTTCTTTTCAGGTATGAGTACGCTTATGGTTTCCTTCATTTACTGTCCTTCCTCCAAAAGTAAAAGTACACACCGCCATCCTCACACTTATAGCGGTCGTTTGTTTTAAGACCACATACCCACAGAACCTCACTGTCCATGGCAAGAAGGGGAATACGGCACCTTTCCGAAGGTGCAATACCCTGTTCACCAAAAAGTTTTTTCAGCTTTTTGTTTCCATTAATGCCATTTAGATATATTTTATCTCCCCCGTGATAGGTTCGCAGATAAAGCTTATCGTTAATTATATCACGTTTAAAGCAATTAGTATAGAGTAAATTTTCCTTAATTTCTGTTTTTTTATCGCAAATTGCGGCAAATGCCTCCAATTCCTTTATATAAACAGGCTTATTTAACTCAAGCTCATATAAAAAACCCGTAGGATTATTAACCTGTTTTTCAAGAATCAATCTGTCATACTCCCGTCTTGCCCTGAGACCATAGGGAAGGTCAGCACTTCTACCGCTTTTACCCTCTGCAAGGGACATAAGGGCTGAAATGTGATCGGCAGATATATCCTTAAGACTGGGCACATACTCCCTGAAAAACAACCTTAGTACCCTGCGCCTTATAACAGGGATATATTCAGAAAGTGCCTGACAGCTCAATGCTTTATTTCCAAGGCTGCACACCTTGTATGCCTCTGCTCCGAGGCTGTCCAGATAACTGTCCTCCTCACGCAAAAAACCAGCTGTTTTGTTAAGTGCATCATAAATAGACGGATTAAGGTTATCCCTGAGCCATGGCAAAAGCTCCAGCCGTATTTTATTGCGAGTATAATCGGTGCTTAAATTAGTGCTGTCTGTACAGTAATCAAGACCCTTCCTGGCACAGTATGCCTCAATATCCTGTCTGCTTGTTTCAATAAGGGGACGGATAATATTGTCCCTGACAGGCAGTATACCTCCAAGGCCCTTCATTCCCGTGCCTCTGGAAAGGCGCATAAGCAGGGTTTCCGCATTGTCGTTCATATTATGGGCAACGGCAATCCTTGTACTTTTTGTTTCCTTAAGGACCTTATCAAACAGCTCATATCTGATACGTCTGCCTGCTTCCTCCACAGTAAGGGAAAGCTCCTTTGCACTGGCAGCCACATCCCTGCTGAATACAAATAGCTCCACATCCAGCTTCCTGCAAAGTCTGCGGACAAACTCCTCATCCCTGTCCGCTTCCTCTCCCCTTATATTGTGGTTAAGGTGGACGGCATAAAGACGAAGGCTGTACTCAGGCTGTAGCTCCTTCAGCACAGCAATAAGGCTTACGGAATCCGCTCCCCCTGACAAGCCTACCACCACACCGTCACCATTTTGAAGCATATTATATTTTTTTATTGTAGCCAAAACTTTCTCACGCATAATTATCTCCTGAGATGAAGAATATCTTAATTTCTCTCCAGGCAGTATTATACACCGACCCTTACAAAAAGTAAATATCTCAGTAAACGACAACACACGGCACATGGCTTTCATTCATACTCAAAAAGGACTGCATGAAAACAGTCCTTTAAGCCAAAAAAACAGTTATATAAATATATGTAATAAAAATCAATTAATCATCTTATCGCCGATGGTCTTGAAAATAATATTAAAATAATTCTGATCGGTTTCAGACCATTTTTCATAATGACCCTTGGAATATATAACGGCAAGATGAGTAATCTCTCCCTTATTCTTAATGGCATACACATAAAGGGAATATATCTTGTTCCTTTCCGCATAGTCATAAAAGTCGGAATATAGCATTTTAAGATTAAAGTAGTCACCATATGCAAAGACATTACTTTCCCTGAACACAGGGGCTAAATCATTAAAGAAAGTACATATATTTTCCTTCTCATCCTCAACAGGAGCATCAGGAGCCGAGTATACGGCTTTATGACTTTTTACATCATAAATATATACTTCACTGATAAGAAAATACCTGAGCATCTGAGAAATAACAGACTCTATAACTTCACTTCCCCAGTCATTAAGCCTGCTCACCGCATCTACCACAAACTGAAGCTTTTGCCTCTGGGAAACACTGCGGTCTATTTTGATAGAGTTATTATTAGCCTTAATATCCTCAAGACTGCCATGCATTTCTTTATTGTAAATAACAAAGCGGTCACGACCCTTTGTCTTTGCACAATAAAGGCAATGGTCTGCAAGCTTGAAAAGATCATCATAATTATCCGCATCCTTACCATAACTGGCACAACCTATAGAAGCGGTAAGCTTTATGCCTCCAAGCTTACCCTTATACGCCCACTCTATCTGGGCACGTATGGAACGGAGTATAGGTCTTAACTCATTAAGCTCCGTACCCATATCAAAGAGCACTACAAAAAATTCGTCGCCGCCTACACGACCCACATAGCCGTCTCTGCCCACAACATCCTTGATTATACGTGCAACATTAAGTATGACCTCATCACCGAACATATGCCCATAAGTATCGTTAACCTCTTTAAAGGAATCCAGATCCAGCATAACATAGGTAATACTTTTATGTTTTGTGTTAAGTGCTTCAACGGCAAGCTCCTTAATTGCAGCCTTATTATAAAGACCGGTAAGAGGATCCATATTCGAATTACTATACCTAGTATCAAGGTTTGCATTTGTATCATCTACAGGAGAAACTGTACCCACAACCGCAAGAACCGAATTATTTGTCTTATCCAGTATAGAGGCTGTCCTGATGTTTACAGGCTGCATTTCAGCACCGTTGCTGAAGGTACTCATATTAATGGTATAGTTCATACCATCATCAATATTCCTGAGGGAGTCAAAAAAGTGATTGACATCACTTAAACTGCTTTTATCCACTACTCCCCTTTCAAGAATCTCCCTGTGAAGATCCTCAATCTTACCTTTAAATCTTACTACATCTCTGTCGCTGAACACGGTTATCTCACTGTTCCTGGGATTGTAGTCAAAGAGCAGCGACGGTTTCAAAAGTTGCATGGTTACCTTGATTTTTTTAAGCTGAATTTTAACCTCCTCATACTCCTTGGCAAGATATATAAGGTCATATATGTTCAGCTCATAAAACTGTTTAGGATCAATACTGCTTTGCTTAATAAAAATAAGCACCACACTGTACTTGTCTACAAAGCTCCTGAGCCTTACAGTGACATATACTTCTCCCTCGCCATTGTCGGCAGAATTAAGGGCATCGGTAAATATGGTTCTGTCTTCAGGATGAATATAGGCAAGAAATAATGGTACTGCCGTAGCTCCCAGATATGAATAAATTGACTCATCTGCAATCTTAAGATTATAATGCTTATCCATAACAGCATTACCTATAATATGGTTATATCTACTGTTACTATCTTGCATAAACAACCCTCCGGTTGGTAAAATTTCCCCTCAATCGGATGTAACGTACTTCTTTTATCTTTGTTATTATATCACTCAATGGGATAAAAATCAACTTTTTACTCAGCAAAATTTACACAATCCACATAAAATACATTCAATAATGTTGGATAGGCGTCAATAAAATACATCTGTTTCGCCAATTTTCGTCATTATTCACATATAAAAAATAAAAATATTTATATTAACCCCCTTTAGGTTTCATATAATCGTGATTTTACATGTACCATCTTAATCAATTTGTACAGAAGACTTTGTTTTTTATTTACTGCTATACGTACATTTATTACAAAGTTTTTCTTAGCGTTTGTGGCAAATATAAAGAATAGCTATATTTTTGTCTTTATTACGGTAAGTTTATTGTTAATTTATTCCAATGAAATTATACTCACCGAAAATATATATAAAAATCTTTTACAAAATTTGTAATAAATTTCATTTACTTATTGATGATTTTTTTATATATTTATCTCATCGTTGCTTTTCTCAGGGGATCAGGAGGCAGCACGGTAACTGCTTTTTTGGGGAAAAAGCGTCATCATCAATATCCAAACGGAGGTTTTAAAAATGCGAAGTATCAGAAAACCCATTTGCCTTTTTTTAAGCCTTATACTTGCTTTAACTGCATTTATAAGCTCTATAGGCACCACTGTCTGGGGAGCAGGTGTTGAACCTGTTGACGGACAGATCTATTACATTAAAAACAAACACAGCGGCTTGTACTTACAAGTCGAAAACGATTCTGCCGCAGACGGAGCAAATGTATGCCAGAAAAAAGGAACAGGCTCCCTGGGACAGAAATGGATTATTAACGAAAACAGCGACGGCTCTATCAGACTTAAATCAGCTGTGGATATGACAGGCGGTGTTGCTCTGGACATTCCTAACGGTATAGCCGACAACCTTACAAATGTACAGGTATGGAGCTCAAATGGTCTGACACCACAGAACTTTAAACTTGCAGCATCAGGTGACGGCTCCTATGCCATACTTACAGCGGCTTCAGGCTACACAAGATGTCTGGATGTACTTAACTGGAGCACCGAAGACGGTGCAAACGTAATCCAGTACGACTCATTTATGGCTGACAATCAGCTTTGGTATTTTGAAGAAGCCAGTTGGCCATCAAGTTCAGGCAGCTCAACAGAGGATACAACGGAAACCACCACAGCTTCAAGCAGTTCCTCCTCATCCTCCACAAGCTGGAACATGGGGGACTCCTCATTCAGGAGTCTGGGCACCATATCTTCAAATGTGACAGTTGACGGACTTAAGCTTCTTGCAAACTCCTCAAAAACAATGGAGGTAAAAGGGGAAAACGCAACTGTTGATGGTAATAACTTCAAGTATTGCCTTGCCCTTGGAGGCGGTGGTTCTACAAGTTACAGAGCTGTATCCACAAAGGTATCCGGCAATTCAACCGTTAAGATAACAGCAAGATCAAGCGGAACTTCAACCAGAACACTTAATGTTGCAGACAGCAAAGGCAATGTGCTCGGTACCATCTCCTGCAGCCCAACAGCGACTCTCGGTTCTGTAAACATCAGTTACACAGGGGACTTATATATATATTCCGCAGGCAGCGGCATCAACATATATAAAATACAGATCGACTCAAAGGGTGGTACAGTAGAAAAAACCACAGAAGCTACCACAAAGGAAACTACCACAAAGAAGGAAACTACTACAGAAACCACTACCAAGGCTCCTTCCTCCACAGCATCCTCCAAGAGCTGGAACATGGGCAATAACTCATTTAAGAACCTTGGCAGCATATCTTCAAATATAACCGTTGACGGCATCAGCCTTCTTGCAAACTCCTCAAAGACAATGGAGGTAAAGGCAGAAAATGCAACAGTTAACGGCAGCAGCTACAGCTACTGTCTTGCACTTGGAGGCGGAGGTTCCACAAGTTACAGGGCAGTTGCACTTGATATAAGCGGTAAGTCAAATATTAAGATAACAGCAAGGTCAAGCGGAACTTCAACCAGAACCCTTAATGTTGCAGACGCAAAGGGAAATATCCTGGGCACCATTTCCTGCGGTTCAACAGCAGCCCTTGGCAATGTATTTACAGAATACAGCGGCAAAGTATATATCTACTCCGCAGGCAGCGGTATCAACATATACAAGATACAGCTTGATACTACCGGTTCCATCCCAAGCGGCTCAAGCGGTTCAACTGAAAACAAGACAGAGGCTACCACCAGTACAGCCACCACCACTACTCAGGCAAGTCAGCAGACAGGGGACGGCACAACAGTAACTAATTACTCAGGACTTCTTTCAGCTGTAAAGAGCCTTTCCTCAAAGGGTGGCACCATATATGTAAATGCCAGAGAACTTAACTGTACCGAACAGCTTAAGCTCAACTCCACAAGCGGTAAGACCATATCAATTGTAGGTGTTAAGCAAAGTGACGGCACATACCCTGTACTTAACTTCAAGACTATGCGTGATAATTCAATAGGTACAAAGAGCAGCTCACTTTCATCAAGCGGTGACAGTGACGTAGGTGTAAGAATTACCGGCTCCAACTATATTCTTAAAAACCTTATTATCGAAAAGGCAGGGGACAACGGTATCCAGATTAAGGGATCCAATGCCAACTACAATACAGTGGAAAACTGCATTGTAAGATATAACAACGATGCAGGCTTACAAATAACAAACGGCGCAAGCCACAACACCATCAGGTTTGTATACAGCTACAGGAACTGTGATGTTTACTCTCTGGGTGGCAATTCCGACGGCTTTGCGCCAAAGCTGGGAGCAACCACAGGCAATACCTTCTATGGTTGCTACGCATGGGATAACTCCGATGACGGCTGGGACTCCTACGATAAAACAGACAGCGGTTATACAAAGGACTTAAGCTATGAATGGTGCGCTTGCTGGAACAACGGTAACCCCGATGTATTTACAGGTGCATACGACTTTGCCCAGGGTAATTCCCTTGACAAGGATCTTTTCCTTGTGGAACTTATAATGGCTGAAAACTCAAGCTTTGCTTCCAATTACAGCAGCGGCAGGTTTAGTCTTCCTACAAGCAAGTTCCTTAAGACCAGTGCAGGCACTATCAATCTTTCTTCATGGACAGGCAGCAACTATGATGGTAACCCTAACGGTTTCAAGTTCGGTTCCGCTTACTCTGACAGCAACAGCACAAGAACAGTTAAAAACTGCCTTACCTTTGACCATGGCAAGAAAGGCTTTGATAACAACAACAGTGCATTAAAGGGCTCATTTACCAATTGTGTTGCCTTTGACAATGGCTACAATTATTACCTGCCTAACTACAACCTCAGCAAGTGGTCATCCATCATAGGCTTTGACGGTAACTCCTCTGATAAGCTTCCGGGAGGCTACAGTGCATCTGCCCCAAGCTCCTCACAGGAAAACAGTATAAGAAGCAAGGTGGAGAGCACCAGAAAGAGCATTGTTTCAAAGTGTAACAGCAATATCATACCCGGCGAGGTATACTTTGACATATTCTGATTAAATAATAATATCTTAATCTAGGGACTCCATTCATTAGCATGGAGTCCTTCCTATTTATTGGCTTACATTTTGTTTCCAATAAATTGCGGACAACAGGCCAGAGTATATATTTTACTTGAAATCCCCCTGCATTTGTGGCACAATATATGGTAAGGAAAATGTTTATTTTTTGACAATATTAAGTAAAGTTTCGGAGGAAACTGTTATGACCAGGACCGATGTACTGATAATAGGCTCAGGTATAGCCGCCTTAAGTACGGCTTACCAGCTGGCAAGATTTAATATAAATGTTACTGTAGTAACCAAGGGAGGCAAAAAGGACAGCAACTCTGCACTTGCACAGGGCGGTATTTCCGTAGCCCTTTCCCGTGAGGATAACTGGCGTCTTCATTACAAGGACACCCTTATGGCAGGCTGTTACTTAAATGACGAAAAGGCTGTTGAAAGACTGGTCAGCCTTGCTCCCCACACACTTCTGGACTTTATGGGTGCAGGTATGAACTTTGACCGTAACAAAAAGGGGGATTTGCTTTTCGGCAGGGAGGCAGCCCACAGCCTTAACCGTGTAATACACGCAGGCGGAGATGCCACGGGGCTTAAGGCAATGGAACAGCTTATAATAAACACTGATAACAATGATAATATTACCTTCAAGCTCCACGAACCCGTTCTTGACCTTATAGTAAAGGATGGCCGCTGTTACGGTGCCCTTACCAGGGACAGTAAGGGTAGTTTACATACTTATTATGCAGGCAGTACCGTTATTGCCTCGGGAGGTATAGGTGGGCTTTATCCCGCTACTACCAACGACAAAACCATTACAGGGGACAGTATTGCCCTTGCCTACAGAGCAGGATGCAGACTTAAAAACCTTGAATTTGTACAGTTTCATCCTACCATGCTCACCATTGACGGTCATGCCTACGGTCTGGTATCCGAGGCTGTCAGGGGAGCAGGGGCATTACTGATAAATGACAAAGGCGAAAGAATAATGGATGGTGTGCATCCAATGAAGGAGCTTGCTCCCCGTGACGTGGTGGCAAGGGAGGTATATGCCCATCATCTTAAGGGTGAACAGATATATCTTGACATATCCGCCATATCCGACTTTAAGGAAAAATTCCCCACTGTCAGTGGTATATGTGAAGATCACGGTGTTGACCTGTCGAATAACCTTATACCCGTTGCACCGGGAGCCCACTTCCACATGGGTGGCATACAGGCAACAAGTGAAGGTGTCACAAACATAAAGGATCTTTATGCAGTAGGTGAAGCAGCCTGTACAGGTGTACATGGTGCAAACAGGCTTGCCAGCAACTCTCTCCTTGAGGGTCTTGTATTTGGCAGGCTGACGGCAGACCATATACTTGCAAATCCTCAATCCATAAAGGAAGCAGAGTACACCATGTCCGGGGCAGTTGCGGAAAACCTGCCCTGCAAAAAGGAAATCCGCAGAAAAATGATGGAATTTGTAGGGATAGTCCGCCACAGAGGAGAGATAGACAAGGTAATAAAATGGTTTGACAGCTTTATGCCAAAGGGCGAAAGTGACTTTGTAAGCCTTGACTACAACAAGACAGACAATGAACAGGCAGAAATATACAATATGCTTACAACAGGAAAGCTTATTGCAGAAGCGGCTGCCCGTCGCAAAGACAGCATAGGCGCCCATTGTATTACTGATTGAAATAGGAGCAGAGGATATGAACAGACTTGAAGCAAAAAAGAGAATAGAACAGTTTTTACTGGAGGACGTAGGCAGCGGAGATCTCTCCACTGACCTTGTATTCGGTAAAGAGCTTTTTGGCAGCGGTATATTCATTGCAAAGGAGGAGGGAATCCTTTGCGGAATTGATATGATAGACCTTACCTATGAGGCTTACGGGGATGATACAGTTAAAACGGAGCTTTTCAAAAGGGACGGAGATCCCGTAAAGCCCGGAGATGTACTTGCAAAGGTATACGGCAGAGTGTCCACCCTTCTTCCCTGCGAAAGGGTCATACTTAACCTTATGCAGCTTATGAGCGGAGTTGCCACCCTTACAGCCAAATATGTTGCCACCCTTGACGATGACAGCATAAGGGTATGTGACACAAGAAAAACCTACCCAGGACTGAGATTATTCGAAAAATACGCCGTCACCTGCGGCGGAGGCTACAATCACCGCTATGCACTCTATGACGGTGTTATGCTTAAGGACAACCATATAGCCTTTGCAGGGGGTATTGAAAAGGCAGTTGCCCTTGTTAAGTCCCGTCTTGGACACATGGTAAAAATAGAGGTAGAAACAGAAACGGAACAGCAGGTAAAGGATGCAGTTAAGGCAGGGGCAGATGTCATTATGTTTGACAATCGCAGCCCTCAGGAAATAAAAAAGCTCAAAGAGCTTGTTCCTTCCCATATAATTACAGAGGCATCGGGAGGCATACGACTTGACACCATAGCAGGCTTTAAAGGCTGCGGTGTTGATTATCTTTCCGTAGGTGTACTTACCAACGGAGTACGCCCCCTTGACATAAGCTTTAACAGTACGGAGGCAATTAAGGTATGAATGATAAAATAAAGGCAATAAAGGACAGGCTTGGTGACAGACTCCTTATATTGGCTCACCACTACCAGAGCGATGAAATAGTGGCGGCGGCAGATGCAGTAGGAGACTCCCTTAAGCTGGCACAGATAGCAGCTGCCAACAAAACTGCGGAACTTATAGTATTTTGCGGGGTTCACTTTATGGCTGAAACGGCAGATATATTAACAGAGGACAATCAGCTGGTATTTATGCCTGACAGAAGGGCAGGCTGTCCAATGGCAGATATGGCTGATATGAGTTCCGCAAAGGCAGCATGGGCAAAACTTACAGAGATTTTCGGCGACAGTATTGTTCCTATTACATATATTAACTCAAAGGCAGAGATAAAGGCATTTTGTGGTGCTCACGGAGGTACTACCGTCACCTCCGGAAATGCCCCTTCCGTTATTAAATGGGGTCTTGAAAAGGCAAAGAGAATACTTTTCCTTCCTGATCAGAATCTGGGCAGAAACACCGCCTATGACCTTGGTATCGGTCTTGAGCAAATGGCTGTATACCACAGGGAAACAGGTGAAGTTGAGTTTGAAGGCAATCCCGAAAACATCAGGATGATATTATGGGACGGCTACTGTCCTATACATCACAGAATATCCCTTGACCATGTAAAGGCAGCAAGGGCAAATAATCCTGATGCAAAGATAATAGTTCATCCGGAATGTACCTTTGAAGTGGCTGAGGCAGCTGACGGCAAAGGTTCTACAGAGTATCTTATAAAAGCTACTGCCAATGGCAGCGACTTTGTGGTAGGTACCGAACAGCACCTTGTAAACCGTCTTATAAATGCCAATCCAGACAAAAATATAGCTATGCTGGATAATAAGGCTGTATGTGAAGATATGGGGCTTACCAACGATGAGTCACTTCTTGCCCTTCTGGAGGCACTTGAAAGGGGCGACTATCCGGAACCAATCAAAGTAGACAAAGAAACAGCAGCTGATGCCCTTAAAGCACTTAATATAATGCTGTCATTGTAAGGAGTTGAATAAAATGAAACTGGGATTTATCGGTGCAGGTAATATGGGTTCTGCCATCTTTAAAGGCTTTATAGCCCAGGGCAGTGCAAAAAAAGAGGATATATACATAATAAGACGCAACAGGGAGGCACAGGCAGCACAGGTAGCCGAAACAGGTGTCAACGGTTGTGAAAGCTATTCGGAACTGATAGAAAAAAGCGATGTTGTATTCCTTGCAGTAAAGCCTGTTATGTTCGGAGATGTATTAAGGGATATAAAGGCTGATCTTAAGGACAAGCAGCCCCTTGTGGTATCCATGGCGGCAGGCATATCCACTGCTGATATAGAGGAAATGTGCGGTATAAAAGGTCTTAGGGTTGTACGCATTATGCCTAATGTAAATGCACAGGTGGCAATGTCCGTTACTGCCTGCTGCGGAGGCAGCAATGCTACAGATGAAGATGTAAAACTTGTCAGGAAACTTTTTGACAGCATAGGTACTACAGCAGAAGTTGATGAAAATCAGTTTGCAATCTTTACTGCCATTGCAGGCTGTTCCCCTGCCTATGTGTATATGTTTATTAACGCCCTTGCCGACGGTGCCCTTAAGGCAGGTATGAACAAAAAGCAGGCGCTTGCCATTGCCGCAGGTGCCGTTATGGGCAGTGCAAAGCTGGTGCTTGAAACAGGGGAACATCCCGAAATATTAAGGGACAGCGTATGCTCACCTGGAGGTACAACCATTGAGGGGGTTTGTACCCTTAAGGAACTGGGCTTTGAGTCCGCAGTTATTGAGGCTGTGGAGGCATCCATAGTTAAGGACGCCATGCTTAAAAAATAAGAGGGTATAAGATAAGGAGGTATTTTATGGATAAAAATGTATTACGAAGTTTATCCTACGGGGTTTATGTAATTTCCGCCCTTGAGGGCGAAAGGTCTGTAGGCTGTGTTGCCAACAGTGCCATGCAGGTCAGCTCAAAGCCTGCCACCATTGCAATAAGTATCAACCACGACAATTATACAAACGGCTGTATTGCAAAGGGCGGAAAGTTTGTCCTTGCCCTCCTTGCTGAGGACAGCAACAGGGACATAATAGGTATCTTTGGTTTTAAATCCTCAAGGGATACTGATAAGTTTGACCTGGTTGACTGGGTAGATGCAGGAGGAATAAAAACTCCCAAAGACTGCATAGGCTATGTGGTATGCTCTGTTGTGGATACCATGGAAAGCTCTACCCATACGGTATTTTTAGGCGAAGTGGAGGATGGGGTGATGCTCAGGGAGGGAACTCCCATGACCTATGCCTACTACCACAATGTAATCAAAGGTAAAAGTCCTAAAAATGCACCTACCTATGTTGAGGAGGAACAGCCAAAAACAGGCGGCAGAAAGTTTGTATGTACCGTCTGCGGCTATGTATATGAAGGGGATGAACTTCCCCCTGACTTCAAATGCCCCGTATGCGGACAGGGAGCAGATAAGTTCAAAGAAATATGATATAGTTGATTTTAAGCCCATATCTTCAAAAGAAAATATGGGCTTTTTTATTACAGATATCAATAGCATGCCCAAAGAAAATATAAATACGCAGCCATATTTCCCATATTTTAAAAATCAAAGGCAAATTGCAGATATAAGTAGTTGAAATACTATAAAATTGCATTTTTTTGTTGCGTACAGGTGCAAAATTTGTTATCATATAAATGTATGCATAGGTAACGAATCAAACAAAGATAAATTTATTATACGCAAAGGCTTATTTAACCCAAAAACTTTTAAAGCAGATAAAATTATCTTTCAATTACTATTTATGCAAGGGTATTTATTAATTCAGCAAAAGTGAGGTCTTACAGATGGAAAAGCAGCAGCTGTTATACGAGGGTAAAGCAAAGAAGGTATATTCAACAGATGATCCTACTTTGTGCATCTTTGAATACAAGGATGACGCTACGGCGTTCAACGGACTTAAAAAGGGTTCCTTTGAGGGCAAGGGCATTATTAACAACCAAATGGCTAATTTTATATTCAGGCTCCTTGAAAAGGATGGCATTAAAACCCACCTTGTAGAGGAATTAAACGAGAGAGAAACTCTTGTTAAAAAGGTTGACATTATTCCCCTTGAGGTCATTGTCAGGAACGTTGCAGCAGGTTCATTTTCAAAGCGTTACGGCGTTGAGGAGGGTACTCCTTTTACTGCACCAACCCTTGAATTCAGCTACAAAAATGATGAGCTGGGTGACCCACTTATCAATGACTATCAGGCTATAGCTCTGGGTATTACAAACAGAGATGAAATAAATGAGATTACAAAAATTGCTTTTAAGGTAAACGACAGCCTTAAAAAGATATTTATAAATATAGGTATTAAACTTATTGACTTTAAAATCGAGCTGGGCAAGACTGCTGACGGGGAAATTGTCCTTGCAGACGAAATAAGCCCTGATACCTGCCGTCTTTGGGATGCCGAAACCAACAAAAAACTGGACAAGGATCGTTTCAGACGTGACCTTGGAGAGTTTGGTGAAGTTTATCATGAGGTATGGGCAAGACTTACCGAATTTTACAAGTAAGTGATATATATGAAGTTTAAAAAATTTACAGCCCTGTTGCTGTGTGCAGCTTTACTGGCACAGCCCATTTGTGCCACCGCCCATGAGCAGGAAGAAAGTGTGCCCCTTGAAGGTGCCACAGGCTCCCTTATGCCTTGCACAAGGTGCAAAGTGCCTAATTCAGATGGTATATATATCGTCACAGACCCTAACATTGACTGGCTTGATGCCGGAAACATGCACCAAGGCGGTAAACACCTTGAGGATGAAGCAGGAAATATTCTTACTGATGACTACGTTACCCTCACCACTCTTTCAGGGAGTGCGGGATTATATGAGTTTTCCATACCTGCCGGACACACAGATATGTGGCCGGGAGTCCTTAAACTTAAGGATGGTCAGGTAGAGATACTTGTTGAGCCGGGACTTACCACATACAGAGGTGTTGATGCAGGAGAGGCATCCTTCTATTTTCCCGTATTTACCAATGGAGAGTACTATGACATCAACGGCAATCCTATAGAGAACTTAGGTCAGTATCTTAAGCCCTATGGAATCAGTCTTGAAAGGGATGCCTGGGCAGAAACAGCCATTACAGATGGTATTGACAGGGAATATCTGCCCCCGGAACTTGCCTATAACTATAGGAGCAATATTACAAGGAAAGAATATTGTCACCTTGCCATAGCTGCCTATGAATGTGAAAACTCATCATACAACGGCAGGGTAACCAACTTTGATTATACCTCACCCTTTACCGATACGGACGACTATTATGTCTGTGCGGCAGCAGACCTTGGCATTGTCAGCGGTATTGGTGACGAAATTTTTGAACCTGACAGAGCCATTACAAGGCAGGAAGCCGCCGTACTTTTATGCAACCTTGCCCGCCTTATGGGAAGGGACGGGCAAATCAATGAGTACCAACAGAAGTTTGCAGATGACAGTTTAATTGCCCCCTGGGCAAAGGATTCCGTATACAGGATATGCTCAATTACCTCCCAAAACGTAGAGGGTATTATGGTAGGCACAGGCAACAACAAATTTTCTCCTGC
The DNA here is from genome assembly GCA_949293325.1 of uncultured Eubacteriales bacterium. Taxonomy (GTDB): domain Bacteria; phylum Bacillota; class Clostridia; order Lachnospirales; family CAG-274; genus CALWRD01. The sequence goes on from CASFCZ010000086.1 coordinate 25,555, forward strand.
CATGAACTATACAAGACAGCAGGCGGCTGTCACCATATACAGACTATTAACCAACAATGATTTATAAAGCTATCAGCTTGCTTTTTATAAAGGAGGACACTAATGTCTAAATTACATGAGGAATGCGGTGTTTTTGGTATCTGGGACCCTGAGGGCAATCCCGCAACTACCACCTATTACGGTCTTGTGGCACTTCAGCACAGAGGACAGGAGGGCGCAGGTATAGCCGTAAACAGGGACAGAGAAATATACCAGTACAAGGATACAGGCCTTGCAAATGAGGTATTTAACGAAGAAAACCTTTCCAAGCTTAAGGGCAGGATGGCTATAGGTCATGTACGTTATTCTACAGCCGGAGGCTCTGCAAGGGAAAACGTTCAGCCCCTTGTATTAAGATATATTAAAGGTACCCTTGCAATAAGCCACAACGGAAATATTACAAATACAGCTCAGCTTAAAAAGGAGCTGGAACATAACGGAGCTATTTTCCAGACCACGGCAGATACAGAAGTAATTGCCTATCTTATAGCCAGGGAGAGAATTAACTGCGGCTCTATTGAGGTTGCAGTTAAAAATGCAATGAAAAAGCTTAAGGGTGCTTTTACACTTCTTGTAATGAGTCCCAACAAGCTTATTGCAGCACGTGACCCATGGGGTTTCCGTCCCCTTTGCATAGGCAAGAGGGAAAAGGGCATTATATTTTCAAGTGAAACCTGTGCCCTTGACTCCATTGATGCAGAATTTGTAAGGGACGTACGCCCCGGAGAGATAATTACCGTTGAGGAGGGTGAAATGCGCTCAGATACGGAGCTTTGCGGCGGACCATCAAGTCTTTGCATATTTGAGCACATTTACTTTGCGCGCCCTGACAGTTTTATTGACGGTGAGGTTGTACATGAGTGCCGCAAGAGGGCAGGCGCCTTTCTTGCACAGCAGGCTCCCGTTGATGCAGATATTGTTATAGGCGTACCTGACAGCGGACTTTCCGCAGCCCAGGGCTATGCAGAATACAGCGGTATCCCGGAGGATACAGGCTTTATCAAAAACAAGTATATAGCACGTACCTTCATTAAGCCTACCCAGGATTCAAGGGAAACTGCCGTTAAAATGAAGCTTAATGTATTAAAGAGCGTAGTGGCAGGAAAACGTGTTATTATGGTTGACGACAGTATTGTACGAGGCACCACCAGCGGACGTATAGTTAAGATGCTGAGGGATGCAGGTGCTACAGAGGTACACGTGAGAATAAGCTCACCTGCCTTTACATGGCCATGCTTTTTCGGTGTTGACATTCCTAACAGAAGTCAGCTTATTGCAAACAGCCATTCCGTTGAGGAAACAGCAAAAATAATAAATGCCGATTCCCTTGAATATTTAAGCCTTGAAAACCTGCATAAGATAGCTCCTGCAAGTACACTTGGCTTTTGCGATGCCTGCTTTACAGGCAATTATCCCGTTGATGTTGAACACCTGCTTAAGGAGGATTAATAACCATGAAAGATATATACGAAAGTCCGCTTAATTCCAGATATGCCAGTAAGGAAATGAAGGAGATTTTCTCCCCTGACCGCAAGTTCAGAACCTGGAGAAAGCTGTGGATTACCCTTGCTGAGGCTGAAAAGGAACTTGGTCTTGATATTACCGATGAGCAGATAGCAGAGCTTAAGGCCCATGCAGATGATATTAACTACGAGGTAGCTGAGGAAAGAGAAAAGATTGTAAGGCATGACGTTATGGCTCATGTTTATGCCTATGGTCAGCAGTGTCCAAAGGCAAAGGGCATTATCCACTTAGGTGCTACAAGCTGCTATGTAGGCGACAATACAGACATTATCCTTATGATTGATGCCATGAAGCTTATCAGGAAAAAGGTCCTTTCCGTTATCAGCAAGCTTGCGGACTTTGCAATGAAGTACAAGGATATGCCTACCCTTGGCTTTACCCATTTCCAGGCTGCTCAGACTACCACAGTAGGTAAGCGTGCCTGTCTTTGGATACAGGATTTAATGATGGATCTGGAGCAGATAGATTTTGTACTTGCACACACAAAGCTTTTAGGCTCAAAGGGTACTACAGGTACACAGGGCAGCTTTATGGAGCTCTTTGCAGGTGACAGCGACAAGGTGCGCCGTCTTGATGAGATGATTGCAGAAAAACTTGGCTACAGCGGTGTATTTGCCGTAAGCGGTCAGACCTATTCAAGAAAGCTTGACTCCATCTACATTAATGTATTAAGCGGCATTGCACAGAGCTGTACTAAATTTGCAAACGACATCAGACTTCTTCAGCACCTTAAGGAAATTGAGGAGCCATTTGAGAAAAATCAGATTGGCTCATCAGCTATGGCTTACAAGCGTAACCCTATGAGATGCGAAAGAATTACAGGTCTTGCAAGATATATAATGGTAGATGCACTTAATCCTGCTTTTACCACCGCAGGTCAGTGGTTTGAAAGGACTCTGGATGACAGTTCCAACAAGCGAATTTCCATTCCTGAGGCATTCCTTGCATGTGATGCTATCCTGGGCATTTACAACAATGTATCAGAGGGACTTGTGGTATATCCAAATGTTATTGAAAAGCACCTTATGGAGGAACTGCCATTTATGGCAACTGAGGTCATTATAATGGACGGCGTTAAAAACGGCGGCGACAGGCAGGAACTTCACGAGGCAATACGTGTACACTCAATGGAGGCTGCCAAAAACGTTAAGGAAAACGGCGGCAAAAATGATCTTATCGAGCGTATTGCAAACGACCCTATCTTCGGCATGAAATATGATGATCTTATAAAGATACTTGCTCCAAAGAATTTTGTAGGACGTGCACCACAGCAGGTACAGGAGTATATTATAGGGCAGGTAATGCCTGTAATAGATGCAAATAAGGATCAGCTTATTGCTCATACCGAATTAAATGTGTGATTCCCCGCCCAAAGGGTAAGGAACCCCACCTGTTTAACCATCTGCGGTTTCGCTGCCAATATGGGAGTCAGACAAAGTTATAAATTACGGTATTTAAACATGATTAAATTTATTGCGTAGGTTTTTGCCTGCGGCAAGGAGGTTATTACAATGGTAAAGGCTATCGTAGGCGCTAACTGGGGCGACGAGGGCAAGGGAAAGATTACCGATATGTGTGCGGATAAGGCTGATATTGTAGTCCGCTTCCAGGGCGGTGCAAATGCAGGTCACACTATTATAAATGAATATGGACGTTTTGCACTGCATATTCTTCCAAGCGGTATTTTCCACAAGAATATAATTAATGTTATCGGCAACGGTGTTGCCTTTGACATTAACGCTCTTAAAAATGAAATGGCCGAAATCAGCAAAGCAGGTATTGAGTTCAGGCTTGCTGTCAGTGACAGAGCTCAGATATTGCTTAATCATCACATCCTTATGGATACATATGAGGAGGAAAGGCTTGCTGACAAAAAATTTGGCTCTACCAAAAGCGGTATTGCACCTTTCTACTCCGATAAGTATGCTAAGGTAGGTATTCAGGTCTGGGAGCTTTACGAAAAGGATATGCTTAAGGAAAAGCTCAAGGGTATGTATGATAAGGTAAATATCCAGTTCAAGTATCTTTACAATAAGCCTGAGATAGACTATATGGAAGTATATAACACCCTTTGTGAGCAGGCAGAATTTATTAGACCATACGTTACAGATACCTCCAAGCTCCTTCGTCAGGCTGTTAAGGAGGGCAAGAATATTCTCCTTGAGGGTCAGCTGGGTACATTAAAGGACACAGACCACGGTATTTATCCTTATGTTACATCTTCTTCAACCCTTGCAGGATATGCCGCTGTAGGTGCCGGCATACCTCCATATGAAATTAAGGATATAATTGCAATTACCAAGGCTTACTCCTCAGCTGTAGGAGAAGGTCCATTTGTAAGTGAAATATTCGGTGATGAGGCAGATGAGCTCAGACGCAGAGGCGGAGATAAGGGCGAATTTGGTGCTAAAACAGGCAGACCAAGGCGTGTAGGTCACTTTGATGCAGTAGCCACAAGATATGGCTGTGAGCTTCAGGGTGCTACCGAGGTATGTATGACCTGTCTTGATGTACTGGGATATTTGGATGAGATTAAGGTTTGCACCGCATATGAGGTTGACGGAGTTAAGTATAACGACTTCCTCACTACCGCTAATCTGTATAGGGCTAAACCCGTGTATGAAACTCTTCCCGGTTGGAAGTGCGATATAAGAGGCATTAAGTCCTACGATGAGCTTCCTAAGGAGGCAAAGGACTATGTTGAGTTTGTAGAAAAGCAGCTGGGCGTTAAAATCTCTATGGTAAGTAACGGACCTGAGAGACATGAAATATTATTCAGATAAAAATTTTCCCCTGCCTTATGGCAGGGGTCAGACTGTCAATAAACCTATAAAACGATGGATTTTTTAAATTAAATAAATGTCTAGCCTGCATTTTTAGGTAACTTAAAGCGTCGCAGACTTTAATCCGCAGGACGGGCTTTGCCCGTTCGAGGGTATAACAAGAGTGTCGAAAGGGGCAAAGCCCCTTGAGGCACGGATTGTTACTTCAATGGTGGGTACGTTAGTACCCCTACTGCAAGAAATGGTTGCGCCGCAAAGATGGATGCGGACATACCGAAGGTATGGCTTTCAGCTTTTGCTGAAAGTGCTGACCAGCATTTCTTGCAAGCGTGTCGACTTTTTCGACACGCTGCCCCTGCCCATAAGGAAGGGGATTTTTTATGCAAAATTATAGTTTATCTGCCTGATCTTAGTTCTCCCTTGTAAGGAGCCTCTTATATGTAAGATCCATACCAATGGCACCAAGGGGGGCTGTAATAAGTATTGCCAGCACCGCAACTGACAGGACAATCTGACCACAGGGAAGACCCATAGCCAGAGGTACCGAACCTATTGCTGCCTGAACAGTTGCCTTAGGCATATAGGCAATAATACAGAAAAGGCGTTCTTTCCACGTAAGACCTGTTTTTACCAAACACAGGCAGACACCTACCCCTCTGAATACAAGGGCAAGAAAAATCATTGCAATGGCTGCCAGACCTGCCCCCATTGTGTATCGAATATCTACCGCAGCACCCACCAGCACAAAAAGAATAACTTCGGCGGCTATCCATAGCTTGCCGAATTTTTCCGACAATCTTTTTGAAACAAAGGCAATGCTTTTCATTTTCAGTGTACAGGCCATACTTACCACAGCCAATAATCCGGAGATTGAAATTATACCCTCCATCCATGTTTCTATGGCCATAAGCATAAAGGATACACCAAGGACAATAACCACCTTCGTACTGTTTCTGACACAGTGTTTATGGGCATAGGCGGTTTCAAAGAACAACGCAAGGCCATATCCCACAAGTGCACCTAATACAATACCCATTATAATGGAAACGGGAATATTTACAAAATCCATAATTTCCGCATGTCCTCCCTGTGCCATACTGACAAAGGTTGTAAACAGAACAATTACATAAATATCATCACAGGAAGCACCTGCCATTATCAGCTGAGGAATACTTTTCCCTGTTCCGTATTTTGTATCCATAAGCTGTACCATTCTGGGAATAACCACAGCAGGGGAAACAGCTCCCAGAACAGCCCCCATAACAGCAGCTTCTATCCTTGATATATCCAGCAGATAAGGTGCAAATACTGTAAAAGCCAGAATTTCAAAACTGGCAGGGATGCAGGACATCATAATTGCAGGGCGACCCACCTTTTTTAAATCCCCAAGATTTAGTGAAAGTCCTGCCTTTAGCAGTATAATAATTAAAGCCATCTGACGCAGATCCGAAGATATTGATAAAATAGACGGGTCTAACAGATCAAGAACATAGGGGCCTAAGACAATACCCGTAATTAACATACCTATTATCCTGGGCAGCTTCAGTTGTTGACAAATTGCCGCCATGGATAATCCAACAAGGAAAATAAAAGCAAGTGACGTTAACATAAAAATCCTCCTTTAGTATAAATAATAAAAGCTGACAATCTCTGCCTTTATGCAGAAACCGTCAGCTTTAAATAAAAAAAGACCTCTGCATAAACACATACAGAAGTCATCAGCTCTAAAAAGCGGTTTTGGCAATGCCAAGGGAGAACCTCATTCCCTTACATCATTATACTTATATATCCGAGATTTGTCAACAGAAAAAATTACATTAATTCGAGGATTTATATTCAAAAAACAAATCCGTTGACTTTCTATTTATCCAGTTCTTCTTAAATACCTCCCTGGAACCAAAATATATATCAACAGCTACAATTTATGTACCATATTTCCTGTCATTTTATACCTTTAACAAATACTTCTTTGCAAATGTATTACTTATAACCCACGCGATCATAGCCGATATAAACAGATCCAGTATACAATATATACAAGCTCGGGTTAATGATGTAACTTCAATATATTTTGATATACTTTCTCCAACCAAAGGATGAATGGCATAGATACCCATTGTTAGCAAAGAAAGCTTTTGTATCATCACTTTAACTCTATCCCTAAGATTAAGTCGGAGTACCAGTGAAAATAACATAATTACCCATATCATATATAGAGCATTGTCATAAAAGCATTCATTATAAGCCCTTACACCACCACAAGGGATCAAATAAGTGCCTGCATAGTCCTGATAGACAACATTAATCACAGTAACAGCAACAGTAATAACAGTATGCAGCTTTACACTTAAATTTGACGCAATAATACTATTTATCCCTTCCATTTCACTGCCAAGAAGAAAATAAAATATCCATGTCCAAATATGAAAGGTCTGTGTAATATTTATCTGAATTGAACTGCCAGAAATAATTGAAACAGATTCAAGTATAATAGCTATAGTTCCAAAAACAAGCAATAAGTATCTCTTGCCCTTCCTACTTAAGCGAGAAAAAAATGGCATAAGAGCATAAATAAACATCAATGCACCTAAATACCAAAACTGCCACAAATTTCCTTTTTGTATAAGTGATTTTATACATTGGGTGGGCAATGTAAGCAAATTAATGCCAGATCGCCCATATAAATTAAAATTTACTGCCCCCTTTATTACAACAACAATTACATTCCATAACAGAACTAATCTTAGCACACCAATAATTTTTCTTAATGAGTATTTTAAACTTAAAGCTCCTCTGTTTAATAAGAAAAATCCGCTTATCATAAAAAAGAAAGGAACTGCAAATCCGCAAATATAATATGCTGAGGCTACTGATAGTGACAGGTTATGAGGAAAGCCATGAATACCAACAACAGCCACACAAGCAGCAATACGCATCAGGTCAATGTTACAGTTCCTTTCTGACTGATGTATGTTAGAAGACTTTTTATTATTAATCACATCAGTCATACACCGACTCCTGGCTATACTCAAGTATACTGCCATCCCGGGCGTTTACTTCAAAGCTGTACTCAACATCACCGGAAACAAACTCAATATCGTATACCTGTCTGCCATCGTCATAGTCAAGGGATGTCTTTACAAAGGTAACCTGATCCTCCGTAAGACCTGCCTCCGTAAGGGCGGCAGCCCTGGCTGCATCTGCGTCAAGGGCAGTTTCTCCCGTAGCCGTATTTCCGTTTTCATTGGCTTTACGTTCACTTGAAATAACACTGCCGTCTGAGGCATTTATTTCATATTCGTACTTTACATTATCGGCATAAAACTCAATATCATAAATGACTCTGCCATCATCACGATCACGTTTAGCCTTTACAATTGTTGCACTGTCCTCTGTAACCCCGGCATCGGCAAACGCTGCCGCCTTAGCATCCTCAAGGCTTACCTCCCCTGTTGTCTGCGTAGTCTGCTGGGCAGGTGCAGTTGTTTGTGGGGCAGTATCTGTCACAGGCTCTGCCGTTTCATTAACTGTCTTTGCTTGATTTCCCCCGGTCTGTGCAGGTGCATTTCCTCCTGAAGAACAGCCGGAAAGCATAATAATACCTAATGATAATACAATAAGTTTTTTCACACTATCATCCTTCCTACAGATTTATTGTACACATCTCTTAATATAAGCAATACCTGCTGCGGTTATACCTACATGTGAACCTATGGTAGCACCTATTGCGGTATATGGTATGTCTGGCTTAACCAAAAAGTCACAGAATCCGTCAATATCTCCCTGCTGGGGAAAATTAAGAGCTGTAAAGGAATACTCCTCCATGTGACCCTTAACTTCCTCCGTAAAGAGATTTTTTATCTCTGCGGCAGCCTTTTTTCTTCCCCTTACCTTATTAACAGGAAAAAGTTCACCCTCCTTAAGGGCAATAACCGGTCTGATATTAAGGAGAATACCTGCCAGAGCAGATGCCTTTCCTATCCTGCCACCCTTTTGCAGGTATGTAAGGTCATCAATAACAAAGTTAACCCTTGCAGTATGTTTGATTACTTCCAGTCTTTCAACGGTTTCCTCGGCAGTGAGCTTCCTTCTGCGCATACGCACCGCTTCATTTACAAGAAGACCCTGAGCAGCTGTAGCAAGAAGTGAATCCACCACAAGGACCCGATTTTCACCGTCGTTAAACTCAGAAGCTGCATTACAGGCACTCTGATATGAACCGCTGAGCTTAGAAGACAGGCAGATACATACCACCCTGTCAGCCTCCTTAAGGCAGTTTTCAAATACCTCCATATAGTCGTTAATGGACGGACAGGAGGTTTTGGGAATTGCAGAACTGCCGTCTGTAAGCCTTTCATAAAAAGCCTGCTGGGTCAAATCAATATTTTCCTTCAAGTAGTTTTCCCCGTCAAAGCTTATATAAAAGGGAACCACCCTTATACCACGCTCCTGAACATAATCAGCATTCAGGTCCGCAGCAGAGTCGGTACATATAATAAAATTCGCCATATTGTCCTCCGTTATACAGCAGCAAAAGTACTGCTTTATTTAATATTTATTTTAACACAAA
>CASFCZ010000087.1 GCA_949293325.1 uncultured Eubacteriales bacterium
GACCACATTTCCGCTTGACCTGGGAGATATACAGGCTGGACACTTTCAGATCGTACTTTTCCAGCACATAGGCTTTAATCTCATCATAGGTGGCTTTGCTCTCCGCAGCAGTCAAATCCAGCTCGTCTAGATTCAACTCTACCTCGATATGCTGCTTGGTATTGAGTTTGGACAAAAGAACAACCGTCTCTACATGATAAGTCCTAGGAAACATATCCACATTAGTAATTTTTTCAACCTTATAACCCAAATTTTCAAAGGCTTGCAGATCCTTTGCCAGGGAACTTGCTTTGCAGCTAACATAAACGATTTTATCTGCACCGAAAGCGGCAAGCTTATCAACTGCCTTTGGGTGTATGCCCTCCCTTGGTGGATCAAGAACCATAATATCAGGTTTATCTTTGAGGTTATCCACCATCTTAAGAACATCACCTGCTATGAATTCGCAGTTATCAATACCGTTGATGGCGGCGTTAACTTTGGCGGCTTCAACGGCTTCCGCCACAAGCTCAATGCCTATTACCTTACTTGCTTTGGTGCTCATAAGCTGGGCGATGGTACCTGTACCGCAGTACATATCAAATACTACCTTATCTGCACAATCCCCTGCATAATCCCTTACAGTTGAATACAGTACTTCAGCACCTGCCGAATTGGTCTGGAAAAAGGAGAAAATAGACACCTTGAACTTAAGCCCCAGCAGGCTTTCTTCAAACCAGTCCTGACCATAAAGTGTTTCTATCCTATCAGCCTTTACCACATCAGCAACACCGTCATTTATAATGTGCAGTATACCTACTATTTTACCCTCAAGCTTAAGTTTGAGAAGGGCATCTGCAAGCATAGACAGGTCTGCTCTGACCTCTGAGGTGGTGACGATACCCACAAGTATCTGATTACTGAAAAAGCCGCGTCTTACAAGGAGATGTCTTAATGTACCGGTATGTTTCATTTTGTGGTAAAATTTTTCGTTGGTATTTTTAAAAAAATCAAGTGTTGTTGCAACTATCATACCAACGTCAGGATGACACAGCAGGCATTTATCTGCATTAACTACCTCATAATTACTGTTGCGTTTGCGCATACCCAGGCAAAGCTCTCCTGCCTCCCCATTGTCACCAAAACTGAACTCCATTTTATTTCTGTATCCGCAAATATCGGGACTGCCTTTTATACCTTCATATTTAAAATCTTTTATACCGCCCTCTGACAGTAATTTGAGAACATTGTCCCTTTTAAATTCCAGCTCCTTATCATAGCTGATGGTTCTATAGGTACACCCGCCGCAAAGTTCAAAATTACTGCAATCTGCCGTGGTTTCATAATCTGCCCTTTCAACTATTCCTTTAAGTCTGCCTTCGTATTTTTGTCTTTTCTTTTTCACATCAGCAAGGACTGTCTGACCGGGAATAGCGTTTTTCACATATACGGTTTTATCCTCCCAGGTGCCTATACCCTTATTAGGAAATTCGATATCAGTTATTTTAACTTCACAATTTTCATATTTCTTACCCATTGCTATCTCCAATCATTTTATTTTATAGTACTGTTCCGATAAAAAACAGTAGTGGTGGTGAAAATCACAATTTATGCTGCAAGGCATATTTATTACTTTTTTAATTATAACATTTTACTGCTGTTCTTTCAATTAAAAAAGCCGACCCTGTATCAGGATCGGCATATATAACAAGGCTGGCAGGATTCGAACCTGCGGATGACGGAATCAGAATCCGTTGCCTTACCGCTTGGCGACAGCCCTTTATTAACTTAAGTGCAAGAAATGATATTTCTTATAAAAATACAGGGCTGGCAGGATTCGAACCTGCGAGTGCAGGGATCAAAACCCTGTGCCTTACCGCTTGGCGACAACCCTATAATAAAAATAAGCGCGAGACGGGATTCGAACCCGCGACCCTCGCCTTGGCAAGGCGATGCTCTACCACTGAGCCACTCGCGCACATGCAGTCGACGGGACTTGAACCCGTACCCAGTTAACCCGGACTAGATCCTTAGTCTAGCGCGTATGCCAATTCCGCCACGACTGCAAAATAATATTTATGCTGTTTTCATCAGCGACAAATATTATTCTATCAGATTATAGTTGATATGTCAACAACTTTTTTTTAAATTTTTACTTGACCTCAAACTTGTATCCAACGCCCCATACTGTTTTAATACTCCACACATCATCATAGGGCATCTTTTCTCTGATACGCTTGATATGCACGTCAACAGTACGGGTGTCACCCATAAACTCATAACCCCATATTTTATCCAACAGCTGCTCACGGGTGAACACCTGGTTAGGGTGCTGTGCAAGGAAGTTTAAAAGTTCAAACTCCTTAGGAGGCAGTTCCAGATCCTTACCGTGGTAAGTAACAATATAGGTGGACTGATTTATTGTGATATTGGGATATACAATTTGTTTTGTGGTGCCTGTGTCACGGTTTTCAAACCTCCTCAGAACAGCTTTTACCCTTGCCACAAGCTCCCTTGCATCAAAGGGTTTAACAATGTAATCGTCTGCTCCAAGCTCAAGCCCCAGCACCTTATCAAAGACCTCTCCCTTTGCAGTAAGCATAATGATAGGCACAGAGGAACTTTGCCTTATCTCTCTGCACACCTGATAGCCATCAACTTCCGGAAGCATAAGATCAAGGAGCACCAGATGGGGAGCATACACAGGGAAGATATTAAGTGCTTCCCTTCCGTTATATACCTCCTTGGTTTCATACCCCTCCTTATTGAGATAGAGGGATATAAGCTCAGCTATATTAGTATCATCGTCAACCACCATTATTTTAAGCTTGTTGCTCATAATTACACCCCTTTTCAGCAATCTGTCTTATTTTAACTCAGCAATAGTAACACCGGCTTCGCCTTCACCGTACAACCCTGCCCTGTAGCTTTTAATATGCCTGTTTGTACGCAGATACTCCTGTACTGCACTTCGCAAGGCACCTGTACCTTTGCCATGTATTATTGTAACCCTTTCCAAACCGGCAAGATAAGCATCGTCAAGGTACTTATCCAGCTTATCTATAGCTTCAAGTGCCATCATACCCCTGAGATCTACCTCAGGACTGATATTTTTAGCCTTGTTGTTTCTGAAACTGCCGCTGTAGCGCTTTGTCTGTTGCTTTGACTGTTCAGGCTTGGTATCATCCATGGAAAGATCCTGTATATTTATCTTAACCCTCATTATACCAGTCTTTACCATTACATTTCCGGAATTATCCGGAGGCGATGTGACCTCTCCTCTTTGTCCAAGGGAATGGATATATACTCTATCACCTATTTTAAGATTCTTTGGAACAATGTGTTCGCTTCTTTTGGTTGTAGTCTGTACATCCATAGAGTCAAGCTTTTGCTTAAGCTGACGCCGTTTGTTTTCAAGCTTATCCATATTGGCGCCTTCTCGTTGGAGTTTACGCAGCTCCTTAACAATGGCATCTGCCTCATCCTTGGCATCACTGACAGTACGGCGGGCTTCCTCACGGGCCTCATTAAGTATACGTTCACGCTGCTTTTCAAGCTTCTGCTTTTGCTTTTCTGCTTCAGAACGCAAGTGCTGAGCCTCTCTGCGGTATTCTTCAGCACGTTCCTTTTCTGTTTCCACTGCCTTTTTGCTTATCTCAAGTTCGGTAATAACATCCTCAAACCTGACATCCTCGTGGCTGAGTACCTCCTTTGCCTGATCTATAATATACTCAGGCAGACCAAGGCGCTGGGATATTGCAAAGGCGTTACTTTTACCGGGTACACCTATAAGCAGTCGATAGGTAGGACGAAGGGTTTCCACGTCAAACTCACAGGATGCATTTTCCACTCCATCAGCTGTAAGGGCATATACCTTAAGTTCACTGTAGTGGGTGGTGACTGCCGTCCTTACACCCAGATCATGAAGATACTGTATAATTGATATCGCAAGGGCTGCACCCTCTGTGGGGTCAGTACCTGCTCCCAGTTCATCCAGAAGTACAAGGGAATTGTTTGTTACATTGTTAAGAATACGCACTATATTGCTCATGTGGGAGGAAAAGGTACTTAAGCTTTGCTCAATACTTTGCTCGTCGCCTATATCTGCAAATACCTCCTCAAAAACAGCCAGTTCGGAATTGTCAAAGGCTGAAATATGCAGACCGGACTGCCCCATAAGAGTAAAAAGACCTATGGTCTTGAGACTTACTGTTTTACCGCCTGTGTTGGGACCCGTAATAAGAAGGGTGGTAAAGTCACCTCCAAGATATATATCAGTAGGTACTACCTTTTTACTGTCAAGGAGGGGATGCCTTGCCTTTTTTATTTTGATATAACCCCTTGTATTAAGTTTTGGTTCTGTTGCTTTCATGGAGATGGCAAGTTCTGCCTTTGCAAAGATAAAGTCAAGCTTTGCAAGTATATCCATGTCTGATGCAATATATCCGCTGTGTTCATATACCATTTCGGAAAGTCTGGCAAGTATTCGGTCTATCTCCTTTTTTTCCTCAGAGTGAAGTTCCTTTATCCTGTTATTAAGCTGGACAACGCTCATGGGTTCCATAAACACCGTTGCACCTGTGGCACTCTGATCATGTATCATACCAGAAAAGCTGTTTTTGTACTCCTGCTTTACAGGCACACAATAGCGGTCATTACGAATTGTAATAACACTGTCCTGAAGCATATTTTTATAGGTTGGTGAATGAATTATACTGTTAAGCTGATCCCTTATCCTGTCATTTGCTGACCTGATATTGCGGCGTATGTTGCCAAGGGCAGAGCTTGCTCCATCGGAGATTTCCTTTCCATCCACTATACAGCGTTCAAGTTCCTTCTCAAGTTCAGGTACGCATACTATACTGTCAAAATAGGTCATAAGTGCACCAAAATCATCGTTTTTACTTTCGCTCAGAGAATAATCCTTAGCCTTTCTTGCACAGTAAAGGAAGTCTCCTACACCTATAAGTTCCTCAATACCAAGTACGCCACCTACATTAACTCTTTTAAGGCTGTCGGTCAGGTCCCTGAGACCACCCAGTACAAGGGAGCCTTTTTTCATAACCATAGATACAGCCGTAGCTGTTTCCTTTTGCCAGAGTCTTATTTCTTCTATATCAGAGGATGGCAGAAGCTGGTCTATAAGTGCCTTACCCAGTCCCGATGCTGCCTTTGACCTAAGCATATCCTTTATTTTATTAAACTCAAGTGTGATTAAAGCCTTATTATCCATATCTAACCTCAATATTACAATATTATCTATATTGTACCACAGCAGACAGTAAAATACAACCGGAAAGCCGAAAGGATTTTGCTCGGATTTGTTACCGGTAAATAAGTAGAAACAAGGGAGGGAGAATGTGTGTATGAAGCAGTTGCATGATTATTTACAGGAAGTGCCATAGAGAGTGTATAAGTTATATGTAATACAATTTATGTATAGATGATGATGAAATATAGGTATTTAACATCTTTTGATTTTTGATTTATTATATAAGTGTAACAAGAAATACCTTTTCCCATACATTCATATTTTTGCAAGGAGATTATTAATGCTGACAATTAATGAGCTAAGTACACGTTATAAAATTGATATTAACAAACTGAGGATTTTTGAAAAAAACGGTCTTTTAACAGAACTGAAAGAACTTGATGACAGGGCGTTAAAGGAGCTTAGTACTATGTGTACCCTATATGACAGTGGGTTAAGTATAGATGATATAAGACGTTTTTTTGTATTTTACCGTAAAGGGGAAAGTGCTGAGCAGATTAATCTTTTAAGTTTGTGCAGACATGACCTGTTGGACGAAATTCATAAAAAACAGAGAAGTCTGGATAGTCTGGATTATATTATTTATGAAATTAAAAAAAATAATCAAATCTGTAAGGAGGAATAACAATGAAGAAATCAATTTTTAACAGGGTTTTATCTATGGCAGCAATGTTGACACTTGGGGTTATCCCCGGGGCAAATGCTTACGCCAGACCTTCTGACAATGGTCAGGAGCTGGCAGATATGATGGCACATTACGGAAGTGATTACATAGACGCACAACTGGATACAAAATTACAACATCTGATTATATTGTCTGTAATGACCTCCCTTCAGGCATATACCCACATTAAGGAGCAGACTTTAAGAGATCTGGATAATGGTGTAACACCTGAGGAAATTAAGGAGGCTGTTTATCAGGCAGCACCCTACTGTGGATATACCAAAGTTTTAAGTGCTGTGGAGTATGTAGACAAAGCATTCAATGAAAGAAATATACATACCCTTAAATCCCAGGCAACTGTTAATGAGGATAACAGATACGAAAGGGGCTTAGAGGTTCAGCGTTCCATATTCGGCCCTGAAATAGGTACTATCACAGATGATATGACAGCCAGCCAAAGACTTATTACCGAATATCTTTCAGGTATATGTTTCGGAGATTTTTACACAAGAGGGACTCTTGATGTTAAAACAAGAGAAATTTTAACTCTTTCTGTCCTTACTGCAAACGGCGGATGTGAAAGCCAGATAGGTAGTCATACAATAGGAAATCTTAATGTAGGTAATACAAGGGATCAGATGTTGGCGGCTGTTTTGCTGTGTGTTCCATATAACGGTTATCCCAGAACATTAAATTCCATGAATGCCATAAATACAGCAGCAGATGCCTATGAGAAGGCAAAAAACGACAAGTGATAAATGTTTTATTGACAGGAGGCATGGACTATGATAAAAAAACTAATTTCATTATTAATATGTTTATTGTTATGTGTAATGGGTACAGGAGTATTTGTCGGTGCCGATGCAATTTCAATTAATCTTAAAATTGGTAGTCCCTATATGACTGTAAACGGTGTAGAAAAGGAAATTGATGCAGCCCCTGTAATTATTAACGACAGAACTTTGCTGCCTGTAAGGGCTGTTGTTGAGGAGATGGGTGGGAGTGTAGATTGGAATGGTGTAACAAGGCAGGCAGTCCTTAATCAGGAAAACAAGGAAATTATTTTGACCATTGACTCTGATATTGTACTTTTAAACGGTGAAAGTCAAACTCTTGATACTGCTCCTGTAATAATCAGCGGCAGGACGTTTTTGCCAATCAGAGTTATTGTAGAAAGCTTTGGATACACTGTTGAGTGGGAAGATAAAGATAAAACAGTTACCATTACAAAAATACGTGAGGATATGTCATCAGATGTAGACAAAACCACATCAGCATCTGCAATAGATATTGCCGAAAATAAGGAAGATAAGAACACATTGATAGTTTACTTCTCCCGCACAGGCACAACAAAGGAGTTGGCAGAAAATATACATAGTAAAATCGGTGGTGATATTGGAGAAATTATACCGGTAATTCCGTACCCTGAGGATTATAATCAGTGTATTGAACAGGCCCAGAGAGAAATTCAGGATAATGCAAGACCGGAGTATACTTTGAATATTGATGATATTTCAGAGTATGACACAATTTTGGTGGGCTATCCTATATGGTGGAGTTCGGTTCCTCCTGTTGTAAGAACCTTCCTTGAAAGTAATGATTTGTCTGATAAAACAATAATGCCATTTTGTACTCATGGTGGTAGTGGAATAAGTGGCAGCATGAACGATATAAGGGAACTCTGTCCGAATTCATATATAACGGAGGGCCTGGATGAAAGCAGTGATATTGCTGTTGAGGAGTGGCTTAGTGAAAATGGCTTAAATTAATACAGCTATGGATTTAAGAGACTTAATTAATAATTTGACTTCAGGAGGTTGATGGAATGAAGAAAATTACAGAAATAATTATGTTTTGTATTTTAGTTTTTTCTTTGACTGCCTGTGGAAACAGTGCTTCCTACGAAGGAATGGAGACTACGGAATCTACAGTTGCCCAACTTTCGGAAACCGAAAGCAACTCTGCTGAGACAAACGAAACGGAAAATAATACAGAGTTGGAAAAAACACAAGCCGATGCTTTGGTTGTTTATTTTTCCTGTACAGGAAATACACGTTCTCTGGCTGAAACAATATCAGCTTCCACAGGAGCGGATTTGTATGAAATAATCCCAGAGCAACCATATACCGAGGCTGATTTGAATTATAACGATCAAAACAGTCGATCCAGTATCGAGATGAATGATGAAGACATACGTCCTGCTATCTCAGGGGAACCCCTAGACTTATCGGAATATGATATAATTTACGTAGGTTATCCCATATGGTGGGGTGATATGCCGAGAATACTTTATACATTCTTTGATACCTATGATATGTCCACAAAAATTATAGCACCATTTTGTACCAGTGGCAGCAGTGGCCTTTCGGGAACGGTGGATACCATCGCAGAACTGGAGCCTCAGGCTACGATAACAAATGGACTTCATATAGGTAATGGTAATGCTTCATCAACAGAGAGTGCCGTAACAGATTGGCTGAATGAAATTGGCACTGTCTATTGATGACAGGCTAGGTTAAAGAAAATATTGTCCTTGAATAGAATACACATTCCATTGTACATTTTTAAACTGAATTAAAGGATGAAAATACATGGTATGCTTTAAGGATAAATGAAATTATAACAAAGTGAAAGGAGATAATAAAATGAGTAATATATTAGTAGCTTATTTCAGTGCAAGTGGCAGAACAGCAGTAGTAGCAAAGGACTTAGCAAAGGCTGCCGAAGGTGATTTATATGAAATCAAACCTGAAGTTGTCTATACACAGGCGGATCTGGATTGGAGAAATTCTAAGTCACGAAGCAGTGTGGAAATGAAGAATAAAGCTTTTCGTCCTGCTCTGGCAGATAATGATGCAGATATAGAAAAATATGATACGATATTTTTAGGCTTTCCTATCTGGTGGTATGTAGCACCTACAATTATCAATACATTTTTGGAGTCCTATGATTTTTCCGGTAAAAAAATTGTTTTGTTTGCCACATCAGGAGGTAGTGGCTTCGGTAAAACCGTGGAAGAACTGAAGCCATCCGTTTCTGAAAATACGGTAATTACCGAAGGTAAAATGTTTAATTCTCATATTTCGGAGGATTTACTTAAAAAGTGGGTTAAAGACATGGAGTAAAGGAGGCGGAAAGCTTTGAAGTATATTAAACTGGGTAATTCTGACCTGATGGTTTCTCGTATATGTATGGGCTGTATGGGATTTGGAGAGGCAGGAAAAGGACAGCACACATGGACAGTTGATGAGGATCACTCCCGTGAAATTATCAAAGCCGGTCTTAATTCAGGTATTAATTTCTTTGATACTGCTATCGCATACCAGGGTGGTACCAGTGAGAAGTATCTTGGCAGGGTCTTACGTGATAATGCACAGCGTGACAAGGTTGTGGTTGCTACTAAATTTCTTCCACGTACAAAGGAGGAAATGGAAAAGGGTGTTACGGGGCAGCAGCATATTGAGTCTATGTTAAATCAAAGCCTTTCCAATTTAGGTATGGATTATGTGGATTTGTATATCTATCACATGTGGGATTATCATACTCCTCTCTATGAAATTATGGAGGGCCTTAACCGTATGGTAAAGTCGGGAAAGGTTCGTTATATAGGCATATCCAACTGTTTTGCGTGGCAGCTTGCCAAAGCCAACGCATTGGCTGAAGCAGAAGGCTTTGCAAAATTTATTTCCGTGCAGGGACATTATAATCTGATCTTCCGTGAAGAGGAAAGGGAAATGGCTGCACTTGCTGCCTTTGACAATATTGCCATGACACCTTATAGTCCGTTGGCCGGAGGACGTCTTGCGAAACATCCCGGAGAAAGTTCAAAGAGATTTGTTGAGGATAGTTATGCAAGATTAAAGTATGATGCAACTGCCAAACAGGATGAAATTATTATTAACCGTGTATCCGAACTTGCGGAAAAAAGAGGAGTGTCCATGACGGAAATTTCACTGGCATGGTTATTGACAAAGTCGGATTCTCCCGTTGTGGGAATTACAAAGCTTCATCATATAGATGGAGCTGTAAAGTCAGTTGATTTGAAACTTACAGATGATGAAATCCGTTATCTGGAGGAAATGTATGTTCCCCATGCACTGGTTGGAGTGATGGCACAGAACAAGCCTGATGTAATATAATGATAAAGTAAATCAAGAAGTATAGAAATTTCTATAATAAAAACCTCTAAGTCGATTACCTGATTATATATGGGCTTAGAGGTTTATTTTTTATATATGGGGATGAGGAATAGTTAAAGTGCGATAAAATGTAAACTATTCAATTTTCATATTTTTCATTTCTTCTTTTGTAATGCCGTTTTTCTTTCCGTAATTTTCCCAATAAATGTAGGATGCTTTAATGAACATTTTTTTTGTAATTGGCATTGTTACTTGTAAAGTTTCATGCCTTTGGGTAATTATGGAGATGGCAAGTTTTTTCATTTTCAATTTTAAAAATATACGAAATGGCGTTGTAAGAATTGCCTCGCCGCTTCCGATTTTTAAAACTGAACCAAATGTACAGTTATTTTTCTTACAAAATAATTTCAGCATTTCAACTGCAACATCATTTTGCTGGGGTTCCATAAAACCGCAGTTAATGATAACGGATATGGTAGGCTTTTGCTGAGGCATATTTGCTTCCATAGTTTTCAGAAAATTCAGAAGTGTAACGGGAATACCATCTGCATAAAGGGGAAAAACAAATAAAACATCAGAGAAATTTTCCATTATTTTGCAAAGGGTTAAATGATTGGACTTTCTTACTTCATAATATTCTGTATGTGAAGCATATAACTCCGAAAACAATTCAGCGTATTGTCTGGAGTTTGATTTAGGCGCCCGTGGACTGGCGTTTATAATCATTATTTCTCCCATAATGCAACCTCGTTTTCTACTGCCTTTTTAATATCATCTTCAGTAACAAATATAACCCTATGACTTTCGAAATTCATATTTTTTGCATTTCGTTCCACAAGTCTGAGGAAAATTTCACGTTCTTCTGAAGGTATATCTCCATAGCCTATTATGACTGCCTTTTTAGGGACAACATTACGCTGAATGTGATGGGTTTCTCCATGTAGCAAACGGATAAATGCCTGTTGGACAGGGATACTGCGCTCAAGCATGGTTTTCATAATAGTATCATAACCGCCGTATTTTATTTTACTGATATATAAAATCTGATTACTTGCTGCAATAAGGGGATAAACTTTGACTGCATCATCCCGTATAACACATTTCCCTGGGGTCTTTGTCCAACAGCCAAAACATCCCACGCAGTTTGCAATATTCAGTTTAGATAAATCAATAAATTTTATGGTAGGATACTGTGTATGGAAAATATCTATATCTCTGTCACTTAATACTAAGTTCATACATTCCTCCTTATTTTGTGTTTCTTCAAACTTTTAATAATATTATTTCTTATACATTCTGATAGTATTCAATACCATGATACTTCAATTTCTTACTGTTATTAAATTTTGCCTGTACAGGTTGATTGTAACACATGGGGAGTATACAGTCAAATGTAAAGGAGATCTCATTACTACTTTATCATATAAATATAGTATATAATAGAAATATGGCACTTACGCCTCGCAATGGGCGTGTAAGCAGAAATTTGAAACCCATATAGGAAGTTATACTTTGATCTGTTCAGAGAAATTTAGAAAAATAAAAAGAGATAATTAATACCATATAAATAAACAAGCTGCCACAAGGATTAATATCCTATGTGGCAGCCTGCTTTTAATTTTATTAGTATATTTAAAGTAAAAAATTTTATTTAGTCAGGTCGGTTATTATATCAACACATTTGTCAATACCTATAACACCGCTGTTAAGGCAAAGATGATAGTTATCAGCATCTCCCCATCTGCGATAGGTATAATGCTTGTAATAGCTCATACGTTTTTTATCCTTATCTGTAAGGCGCTTTTCAGGGGAGTCATCTCTTTCGCCGTAAAGACGTACAATTCTATCTGCTCTGAACTGCATATCTGCATGGATAAAAACATTAAAACAGTCTTTTCTGTCTTTAAGTATGTAATCAGCACAACGACCTACAATAACACACTTGCCCTTTTCAGCAAGTTTCTTTATCAGGTTATGCTGAAATACGTAAAGGCTGTCAGTGGTGGACATACCGTTTGCACCTGACATACCGCTTGTTGCAAGACTGAATAACAGACTGCTTTTATAGCCTGCATATTCTCCTGCCTCACGTATAAAATCTTCGCTGAAGCCACTTTCCTTAGCAATCTCACAAACGAGTTCGTTGTCGTAGTAATCAAAGCCAAGTCTTTCGGCAACTGCTTTTGCAATGGAACGACCACCGCTGCCAAATTGACGGCTTACAGTAATAATATTATAACTCATATTAACGCACCTCCCTGCTTTGTTTCTATTTTAACATAAATGCAGAGAAAATGTAACCCCGAATTTTATTCTTCTTCATCTTCGCAGTACTTTGTACTGACATGACTGTACTCAAAGCTTTGCTTAAGTTTGTTTTGCATGGAATTACCTGTATTTTCATCAAGGAGGTTGGAAAGTATTTTGCCATACAGATCTGTTACATGTTCCTTCCAATTTCGCTTAATAACCTTTGCCTGTTCCTTTGATACGACAGATACACTTATTTCCATTAAAGCCACATCTTCGTCATAAATACCGCATTTTACTATATAATCATTTTCAGCGTTATAAAAATAGTTTGCTACTACTTCAAATTCCCGTTTAATACGTTTTTTATTGTCCAGAACGTATTTGCATATAGCAGTACGCAAAGAATATGTTATACTTGGAGAAAATATCCTTACAGCCTCCTCGCCTTCCGTTGTAATGGAGTATGTGGTCGAGTTGCTTTCGGAAGTAGATGATTCAACCATGCCTGCCTCTGCAAGCTGTGCTATATATTGCTGAAAGGAAAAATAGTCCATATATTCTCCCCCTACTGCAAAGTCTATCAACTGGGCTGTTGACATAGGCATATCCATCTGATAGAGCAAAAAGAGGATTATTAATTTGTTCTCTGCCAATTCGTCCAACTTACCTGGCATATTCAGCCCCCCAAAAAAAATCTACCCAGACAGTCACTGGCTGTGGGCAGTCGTACATTGTAAATATGATTATACATTATTTTTAAGATTAGTGCAATTCAAAATAATGACTATATTTTGTTACCGATTTTTGTATAAATTTTTACTTTTGTTGTAAATTAAAACCTTGACAACTTCCCCTTGTTCTGAATTCTCTGCTTATACCGTTTAGCACACGTCTTTTATCAAGACTCCATATTGGCTCAATTAGCTGACCTTTATCACCGTCCCCTGTGAGCCTATGTATAACAATTTCAGGTGGAATGTTTTCTACAATATCAGCTACAAGGCTGATGTATTCATTATATGTAAATACATGGAAGGGGTTTGCTGTATATATTTCTGCCAGTTTTGTTCCTTTGATAATATGAAGCATTTGCAGCTTAAGCCCGGATGTACCGCAATCTACGGCATACTGAACGCTTCTGAGCATATCATTATAATCTTCTCCGGGAAGTCCCAGTATTATATGGGTTATTACATCTATGTCAAAGCTGTTCAAAAGTTCCACAGCCTTTTTGTATACCTCTGTTCTATAGCACCTGTTGATAAATTCCGCCGTTGTATCATTGCTTGTCTGTAGTCCAAGTTCAACACATACATATACCCTTTTAGAAAGATCCTTTAAAAGAGCACATATATCATTATTAATACAGTCAGGACGGGTGGCAACGGACAGGGCAATAACACCGTCACAGTCTATTGCTTCCTTATACCGCTTCTCAAGGATATCAAGTGGAGCATAGGTATTTGTAAACGCCTGAAAATATGCCATGTAACCTTTATCCCTGCCCCATTTTACACTCATTATTTCTTTCATGGCCTCTACCTGAGTACTTATGCTCATACTGCGCTCTCCTGCGTGGTCTCCTGAACCCTTACCACTGCAAAATATGCAACCCTTGTCAGAAAGGGTGCCATCACGATTGGGGCAGGTAAATCCTCCGTCAAGAGCAAGTTTTACCAGCTTGGTTCCAAGCTTTTCCCTGTAAAAATCATTTGCACTATATATGGGATGATTGGGTGAAAGTTCCATAATGACCTCCTGAAAGAATGGTTATCCACATTTTGGATATGAATTATTAACATATCCATAGGTTTATCCACAGTTATACTAAAAAAAATCCGATTCTATTGCCTTTGTAATGTGGACAACTTAAAGTAAATTATCCACATTTTCACAATGGAAAACAAAAAAGGCACGGATGCACATAATAATGTTTTCCGTGCTCGTATAATTAAAATTATTTTTTGCTCTTTACCTCTGCTTTAATATCCTTAAGTTCGTGCATAATATCATTGTTTTCTATTGCAAAAATACGGCAAAGCTGCTTATATTTTTCATATATACGATTATACATCTTAACAGCATTAGGATCAGGAATATATACTTTGTCTTTGATCATTCCCATCATCTCAGAGGCATCTTCAATACATTTGTATCCGCCCCCTGCCACAGAAGCTATTATAGCGGCACCAAGGGCAGAGGATTTTGAAGTTCCGGATACGGAAACGGGCATATTGAGGATATCGGCATATACCTGCATGATAAAAGGATTTCTTTCTGCTATGTTTCCTACACCGCAAAAGTTATTTATTTCTATACCGTCATTATGGTATTGGTCAATTATTACCTTTGTATCAAATGCCATACCCTCTATAATAGCACGATAAAGATGTTCAGGTCTTGTATCCATATCCATGCCTACAAATACAGAAGAAAGTTTTTTGTCATTTATGGGTGTATTGGAACCTTTTTGCCAGTTAATGGCAATAATGCCATTTTCCCCGGGTGTAAGCCTCATCATATTCTGTGCAATGTAGGAGTGGAGATTTCGCCCCTCTGCTTTGGCTGCATTGTGATACTCCGGTGGTACAAAGCCTGATAAAAACCATGCGTAATTATCGCCCATACATGGATTGTTTGACTTATAGGTATATAATCCCGGTATTATACTTCCCTTTACACCCCTTGAAATACCCTTAATAAAGGTAGCTTTTTCACTTAAAGTAAGTAAAATAGAAGTATTACCCATAATGTTTACAAGGGTTCCTGATTTATATGCTTTTACAGCAGGTATACATGCAAGTACATCAACACCGCCTACGGAAACAGGTGTACCAGGTTTTATACCGAGAAGTGCAGCCATGGCAGGTGTAATGCCTCCTGCACAGGTTACAGGTGAGGCAATAGGAAAGTTGAGCTTTGTTTTATAAAGCCCTTTAAGTCTTGGATCAACCTTTTCCAGAAAGGTGTCACTGGGTTCTCCCAGCTCACTTATCTGAGCCTTAAATGAAGTGGAGAATGAATTCCTAACAGGGTTGCCTGTAAGCTGCCAGATCAACCAGTCAGTTGCTTCCATAAAATAGTCTGTCGCTGTATATACTTCAGGAGCTTCTTCAAGTATTTCAAGCACTTTAGGCAGTAGCCATTCCGGACTTGCTGTATTATTTACAAGCTCTATCCATGGTTCATTACATTCTAATGCAGCTTCTGTTATACGCTTTGCCTGGGAAATGGCACTCCTATGCCTTGTTACCTTGATATAGGCATGAGGATTGTTTTTAAACTCGGCAAGGTAGCACAGGGGCGTTCCGTCAGCCTTTACGGGAAGTATACAGCAGGAGGAAAAGGCAATTCCAAGACCTATTATGTCGGATATTTGTATATCCTCTGTAAGCTCATTGATTGTATCGGCAATTACATCAATATAATCACTGGGTTTTGCTATAGCCCAGTTTTCAGGCAGTGGTTGACCGGTGAAAAAGTTGTTTGTCATAATGCCGGTGGGATACTCGGCAGTAGCACAGGCAACTTCATGTCCATCTGAAATATCTGCCAGTATAGAGCGGCAGCCTGTTTTACCAAATTCAATGCCTATAGTATACTGTGCCATATTGACTCCTCCTTTCTCTCCTATTCAAAAATCTCATAGAGATCGCTGCCTGTGTCCCAGCTACTTGAAAAGCTGCGCTTGTGTACGGAATTTCTTGTTACCAGTTCACTGTTTATAACGCCGGATATTTTATCACCGGTTTTTATCTGTTTTATTATAAGTTCTGCTGCCTTTGCTCCAAGTTCTGCCTTTCCGTGGGTCATTGAGGTAAGACCTAATATTTCGGCTGTCTGGGAATTATCAAAGCTTATAATTGAAATATCATCAAAAAGCTTTACATTTATGTCCTTTAATATGGAAATAATCTCCTCAGCTGTTTTATCATCATGACATAGAAGAGCAGTTGCCTGATTAAGCCCTGAAAAATATGCCTGCTTGAACATGGCAGTAAATACCTCATGAGACATATCTGAGGTAAACCAAAGTACGTTTTTATCATTTACAGGCAGTTTGTTTTCAATAAGTATACGGGAAAATCCCTCATACTTTTTGTGACCGTCTATATCATCTGACTTAAGTATTGCCCCTATGGAACGATGTCCCATTTCTATAAGATAATTTGCTGCTTTTTCTGCAGCCTTTACATAATCCATTTCAACTACAGGTATATCAACACCGAAATAGCCTCCGTTTATAAAAAGAAGTGGTGTCTTTGATGCAATATTACGGTACATGTCACGTACAGGCATAGGCATGGCAGTCTTGCATGGCTCTGCTATTATACCATCCGGCTTTTTTTCCATTAATGAGTTTAGTGCAGATATTTCAGTATCTACCTTATCATGAGTAATACTGAGGGTCATGGTATAGCCATTCTGCATCAAAGTCCGTTCTATTCCGGTTATTATTTCGGGATAAATGTAGTAATCAAGGTGTCTGAGTATAACCCCGATATTTTTCATATCAATGGGAACGTTATTTGTACTGCGTACATTTACATAAGTACCGCTGCCCTTGATTTTTTCAAGATACCCCATATTTTCAAGATGGCTTATTGCAAGCCTTATGGTCTGACGGGAAAAACCAAACCTTTCCATCAACTCATTTTCGGAAGGAATTTTGTCACCGTTTGTGTAGGTACCTTTATTAATTTCACTTTTTATCCATTCCTGAACAATTAAATATTTTGGCGATTCCATAGTTTAACCTCCGGCATAAATACAACTTTTTGCAATCGACAAACTTAAAAAATACATATTTTATAGTTTAAAGCCTTAGTTATACGTACCACTAAGGGCATACTTTCCCCTATTAACAATAATTATACTCTCTATGCTTTGCAATGTCAACATCTGCAATTTTAAAAAAATATTACATTTTATGTTGACAGCTCCACAAATTTCAGTGAATTTTTATTGCAAAAGGGGAGATAATTGTATATAATTAAGGTAGATTAATGAAAACCTTATGGATAAATCGCATTCTGGCAATAATATATATAAAAAGAAGGAGTGGTTTGTATGAAGGAAGAACGTATTATGATCTTAAAAATGGTTGATGAGGGAAAGATCAGTGTTGATGATGGAGTTAAGCTGCTGAAAGCTATAAATAAAGCTTCCGACACGGAGGAGAAAATATCAAATGCTGCAAAACAGTTTAAAGCAAAGGTTTCTGATATTGCCAGAGAGGCGGAACCTAAGGTAAAAAAGGTTGCCAATGATATTAAGACAAAGTCAGGGGAGCTTGCGGATGAGATTAGCGAAAGAATAAGGTCAGGTGTAGCAAAGGGCAAGGATACCTGTGACTGTGAGGGTGACATTATTGAGGTGGATGATGACGAGGGATACAGCTTTGATTACACCGATGAGGATGAGGAAAAGCAGCCTGAAACACATGAAGAAAATAATAATAACCAAAGTGATAAGGAATAATTGACAATCAAATAAAAATGAAGTACAATAAAGGTCAGCATATTACGGTGTAATCCTATGTGCTGACTTTTATTAGTGGCGCAAGGAAAATGTCCTGTGGATGGATGTTTTTTTGCTGCCCTTTAAGGAGATCTGTAAATGGAAGAAGAAATCAAGCAGCATGATGTTGAAACGGCAACAGAACAGGATAATGGCGTAAATGATGGGAATATACAGGAAACAAAGCCTGAAAAAACCAGAAAGCAAAAGATAATTGCTGAAACGATAAGCTGGATAAAGACCATAGCGGCGGCACTTGTTATGGCGTGGTTTATTACAACCTTCCTTATAGTAAATGCCCAGGTGCCTTCAGGCTCTATGGAAAATACTGTTATGACAGGTGACAGGCTTATAGCCAATAGATTAAGTTATCTTTTCAGTGAGCCTAAACGCTTTGACATTGTGGTATTTAAGTTTCCTGATGATGAGAGCAAGCTTTATATCAAAAGAATAATAGGAATGCCTGGAGATACGGTTACTATCAGGAATAATGAAATATATATAAATGACAGTACCGAACCCCTTGATGACAGCTTTATAAAGGAGCCCATGTATACTCCCGATGCAGTGTATCATGTTCCTGAAGGTCATTATTTTATGATGGGTGACAACAGGAATAACTCCAGCGACTCCCGCTTCTGGCAGAATACCTATGTAGCAGAGGATAAAATACTGGGTAAGGCTATATTCAAGTACTTCCCATCACCTGAAATACTTGTGGATAAATAATTTATAGGAGGAATATAAAATGCAAATTGATAAGACCATGACTATAGGAGATCTCATTTCCATCAATCAGGGTATTATTGTTATACTTATGAATAACGGTATGCACTGTGTGGGCTGTCCTTCCTCAATAGGTGAAAGCCTTGAGGAGGCATGTATGGTCCATGGACTTGAATGTGATCCTATTGTAAATGAAATAAACGAATTTCTTGCAGATCTTGAGAACTGATAGAAATTCTGAGGACATACCCATTAAGCGGTATGTCCTTTTTGTTTAAAAATATCTCTCTATGTCATAAAAATAATAAATTTTTAATACTGTGGCAGTTGAGCCGGACTTGTTTTTGTGTTATACTATAAATGATGGCAGAAAGCAGGATATGTTTTGCTTTCTTTATGCCATGATATTTAACTCATTGGGAAAGGCGGCGGGTTTATGACGCCATTTGAGCAATTGATTGATAATATGAATTTGTCAACCCTTAGCATACCCTCAATAAGGTTGACGGATATTATAGATATTTTGCTTGTTGCAGTCCTTATTTACATACTTGTGCGTTGGATAAGGGAAACCAGGGCATGGTCGCTTTTTAAGGGCCTCCTTGTTATTGCTGTGGTAAGTTTGCTTGCATACAGACTGCATTTGTATACAATTACTTTTATTATCGAAAACACCTTTTCTGTAGGTGTTATTGCATTTATTGTAATTTTTCAGCCTGAGCTGCGCAAAGCACTTGAGCAGATCGGTACAGGCAGCTTTGCTTCAGGCTTTACGGATGCCTTTAAGCAGTCAGGCAGGGCAAAACTATCGGAAAATTCTGTAAATGAGATAACCAAGGCCTGTGTCCGAATGTCAGATGCGAGAATAGGTGCACTTATTGTTATTGAAAATAATGTACCTACAGGTGAATTTACTCAGAAAAGCGGAACCCAGCTTGACAGCGTTATCAGTGAGCAGCTTCTTATCAACATATTCTGGAAAAATACACCTTTGCACGATGGTGCGGTGGTTATCCGCAACGATAGGGTAGCAGCAGCTGCCTGTGTGCTTCCCACCACTGAAAAACCTATTGGTGGTGAGCTTGGTACAAGGCACAGGGCTGCTGTAGGTGCAAGTGAGGTAACGGATGCAAAGGTAGTTATCGTTTCGGAGGAAACGGGGGCTATTTCCGTTGCCTCAGGAGGCAGATTAAGAAAAAATCTCTCACTTAATGAACTGAAGGCAGAGCTTATGCAGCTGACGGATGATCCTACTCCTATACGTAAGCGTATATCAAGGAAGGGGCGTAAAAAGAATGAAAAAAATAATTCAGGCAACTAAGGCATTTTTTGCAAAGGATCTGCTCTGGAAGATATTTTCAATAGTAGTTGCGGTTTTTCTTTGGTTTGTTGTTATGAATACACTTAATCCCACCGAAACAAAGACATTTACTGCAAATATAAGTTTTATAAATGAGTATGTGCTGGAAGATAACAATATAACTATCCTTAATTCAGATGAACTTGAACAGACAAAGGTGTCAATAAGGGTAAGCGGTACAAGGCCTGCCCTTGATGAACTCAATAAAACTGAAAACAAATCGGGAATACTGGCGTATATTGACCTTAAGCAGCTCAGCACCTTGGGAGAAGTAAATGGTGTTCAGGAGGTAAGCCTTAATATAACTCCAAAGCTGCCAAGTAATATTTATACCTATTCCTATGAAATATCCAGCTTTTCGCCTAACATGGTTGATGCACAGGTAGACGCCCTTAAGTCGCAGGTCATGAAGGTGGAGTTTGATATTGTAGGTGATGTGGAATCAGGCTATACAGCAGGTGATCCCGTAAGTGATACGGATACTGTAACCATAACGGGTCCTGAAAGTGAGTTTAATATGGTATCTTCCGTCAGGGCAAATATAGACCTGGATGGCAAAAACGATGATGTGAGCGTGGCAGTTGCCCCTGCCGTATATGATGCTGACGGAAATATGCTGGAACATTTCAAGGTGGATCCTTCTGTTATTGATGTCAGTGTGGGCATCAGCAGAAGATGGCAGATACCTGTGGAGGAGCCTGAGGTTGTTGGCGAACTGAATGAAAACCTTATGCTTGATAGTATAGAATACTCCCCTAAGTATATTGAGGTGGAAGGGGATATTGCTGAAATGAATGAGGTAGAACATATTCAACTGCCTGCTATTGATTTAAGTGAAATTGACAGCTCCCAGACTACAGCATATGATGTACGTCCAAGACTTAAGGATACGGATATAAATATAGTAGACGGCTCTCCAACAGAGGTTACGGTAACGGTAAATGTTATAGCTAAGTCATCCCGTGACATTACGCTGAAGGGTGATGATATTTCTGTACAGGGACTTGGCGGAGGACTTGAAGCCAGTGTAAGTGATGTACACCTTACCTTAAGTGGTGAAGAAGATGTGGTTGAAACATTAACGGCTGCACAGCTGAGTCCTGCTGTGAATCTGACAGGCATGGGCAGTGGCTGGCATAGTGTAGAGCTTTCGATTACTCTGCCTGATAATGTAGAGGTGCGTAATGTACCAAATGTATCTGTATATATTGAGTCGACTGAGGAAATAGCTGAGGTTACGCCTGAAAGGGAAAGTGAAACAGCGGAAGAAACAGAGGAACCTATAGAAACGGAAAGTGAAACTCTTACCGAGCAGGAAACTGTCCCGGATGAAAACTAGAATAATTTTAGGAGCCCGGTGCCTTATGGTATGGGCTCCTGTTTAATGTCAAAGGGAAGAAAGAGAAGCTGACTTTTAATAAAAATTACTATATGAAAGGAACACGTATATGATGAGGAAATTTAAGCTTGATGTGCATACCCATACGGTTGCAAGCGGACATGCCTACAGTACCATTGATGAAAATGTACGTTATGGTGCCCAACAGGGACTGGAGCTTGTGGGTATATCAGATCATGCCCCCAAAATGCCTGGAGGCACTCATAATTTCTATTTTATTAATTTTCGCGTCATACCGGAATATCTGCATGGCATCAGGGTGTTGAAGGGAGCAGAACTTAACATACTGGATACATCAGGCAGGCTTGACCTGAAAAAAGGTCTTTTAAGACGTTTAGATTACGCAATAGCAAGTCTTCATGTTCCGTGTATTGAGCCTATGGACCGGGACGAAAGCACCCAGACCCTTATAAATGTGATAACAAATCCCTTTGTTAATATTATAGGTCACCCCTGTGATCCACGTTATCCCCTTGATATTCCTGCTGTGGTAAAGGCTGCAAGGGATAATAATACTCTCCTTGAAATAAATAACTCATCCCTTGACCCAAGGGGCTCAAGAGCAGGGGGCGAAGGTGAAATACTGGAGCTTATAAAGGAGTGTAAGCGCCAGGATCTTCCTGTAATACTTGGAAGTGATGCGCACTTTTATACCCAGGTAGGCGGGTTTGACAACATTCTTCCCCTTCTGGAAGAGGCTGAGATGCCTGACGAACTGATAGTAAATACTTCTGTAAAAGCATTTTTGGACTTTATATCAATTAAAAATGCTCTTTCAAGAAATGCAGAGGGTGAATAGTGCTTTACTTTCACCCTTTACAGTGTTAAAATATACCTATATTATTTATTTTGACAGCGGAGGTATTTCTATGAATAACAAGCTGAAAAGTAAAACCGTGGATATGCTTTTTGAGGGTATATTAAAGCTTGAAACGGTTGAGGAATGTTATATTTTTTTTGAAGATCTGTGTACTATACATGAAATAAACTCAATGGCACAAAGGCTGGAAGTAGCCAATCTACTTTTTGAAGGTGATACATATACAGCCATAGGGGATAAGACAGGTGCCTCCACTGCTACCATCAGCCGCATCAATCGTTGCCTTAATTACGGTGATGGCGGTTATAATACAGTACTTGAAAGACTAAAGGAGAAAAACAATGCTGATTGATTCAATAAATACACTTAACCCCGAACAGAAAAAGGCGGTTCTTACAACGGAAGGACCGCTTTTGATTTTAGCAGGTGCAGGTTCCGGTAAGACAAGGGTTCTTACACATCGTATAGCTTATCTTATTGAGCAGGGAGTACGGCCCTTTAATATTATGGCAATTACCTTTACCAATAAGGCTGCAAGGGAAATGAAGGAAAGGGTATCAGCCATTACACCTAAGGGTGATGAGGTATGGGTAAGTACTTTCCATTCAAGCTGTGTACGTATACTTCGCAGGGAAATAGAACGTCTTGGATATACCAGCCGTTTTACCATATATGATGCTGATGACAGTGAAAGGCTTGTAAAAAATATACTTAAGGAGCTTAATATTAGCGATACCCTGTATAAGCCCAAGGCGGTGCTTTCGGAAATAGGTGCTCAAAAGGACAAGCTTATAGGTCCTCAGCAGTATGCTGCCCTTGTGGAAAAGGATTTCAGGCTTAAGAAGATTGCTGAGATATATATGATGTATCAGAAACACCTTAAGGAAAACAATTCCCTTGATTTTGATGATCTGATTTTCAAGTGTGTTGAACTATTTGAAAAATTTCCGGATGTATTGGAAAAGTGGCAGGATAGGTTCAGATATATTATGGTTGACGAGTATCAGGATACAAACGCTTCCCAGTATCGTCTTGTAAGCCTCCTTGCTGCCAAGTATAACAACCTTTGTGTAGTAGGTGATGATGATCAGAGCATTTATGGCTGGAGAGGTGCGGATATTCGTAATATTCTTGACTTTGAAAAGGACTTTCCAAATACTACTACCATAAGGCTTGAGCAGAATTATCGTTCCAGTGAAAATATACTTAACGCTGCAAATGCGGTTATCCGTAATAATTTCATGCGTAAGTCAAAGACACTGCGTACCGATGCGGCAGCCGGCAGCAAACTCCATTTTTATCGTGCACAAAGTGATTATGAGGAGGCAAGGTTTATAGGCTCAAAAATCGAGGAGGGCGTAAAGGATGGTGCAAAATACAGTGATTTTGCCATTCTTTACAGAAACAATTCCTTGTCCCGTATCATAGAGGAGTGCCTTATAAAGAAATCCATTCCATACAGGCTCTTTGGTGGCACAAGGTTTTATGACCGTAAGGAGATAAGGGATGTCCTTGGTTATTTAAAGGCTGTTTACAACCCGAATGATGATATGGCTATCCGCCGTATAATTAATGCTCCTAAGCGTGGTATAGGTGATGCTACAGTTGATAAGGTGGCAAAGGCAGCCCAGGAGAACGGAGTTTCCTTTTATACAGCCCTTTTAAGTGCTGAAGATATACCTGAGCTTAAGACAAAGGCAAAGGCTTTGACGAACTTTGCTGAGTTGCTTATAGATCTGAGGGATGCTTCGGAGGAGCAAAGAGTAGACGAATTTATTGAAACCGTTCTGGATTTAACCGGCTACCGTAAGGAACTTGAGGCAGAAAACACCGAGGAGGCAAAGGGCAGAATAGAAAATATTAATGAGCTTATAAGCAAGGCAGTTGAATTTGCAGGAGATAAGGATGAGGCTCCTCTTGCTGACTTTCTTGAGGAGGTTGCCCTTGTTGCAGATGTTGACGGATATACTGAAGGAGAGGATACTGTGGTGCTTATGACCCTTCACTCATCCAAGGGACTGGAGTTTCCTACCGTATTTATTGCAGGCTTTGAGGAGGGTATTTTCCCCAGTTATTATGCTGCCACAGAGGGTGGAGATGCAGGCCTTGAAGAAGAACGCCGACTTTGTTATGTGGGTATTACCAGGGCAAAGAGGGAACTGTATCTTACAGCGGCAAACAGCCGTATGATGCACGGACAGATCAACTCCAATCTACCTTCCCGTTTCCTTAAGGAAATACCAAAGGAACTGATAGATCAGGAGGAAACATCACCCTTCGGCAACGGAAATTCCTTTGGTATGGATACATCGGAAAACAGGCGTCACTTTGCCTATGCTGCAAATACATACAGACCAAGACCTGCTGCTACCTATCGTATGCCTGCCCCAAAGGATGTTACTCTTGATTTTGAAGTTGGCGACAGGATAAAGCATGTTAAGTTTGGTTTGGGTACCGTTAATGCCATAAATCCCGCAGGTGCCGACTACGAGGTTACAGTGGAGTTTGACAATGCCGGGGTAAAGAAACTTATGGCAGGACTTGCACGACTTAAAAAGGTTTGACAGGGTATAATACTATTACTTTTATTTCGGAGGTATATATATGGATACAGAGTGGAGATTGGACAATATTTATCCTTCGACGGGCAGCAGTGAGCTTAAGGAGGATATACAAAGGCTTTGTGACTTTACAGAGGAACTTAATATCTGGTCAGAGAATGCCTTTAATGACAGGACTGACCCAGGCAAGACGATTAAGGAGTATATTGAAAGAAAAAATAACTTGCTGTACTATGATAAGGCAGAGATATATTTAAACCTTGCCCTGTCGGTTAATACTGCCGATGAAGCAATTTCTTCCCTTATTGATAAAATAGGAAGAATAAAGGCAGGCTCTGCAAAACATGAGGCACTTTTTGCCCAATATTTGAAGGGACTTGACATAAACCGATTAATATGTAAGGAGCCTGACCTTAAGGATTATGAGTATTTTATTAGACGTTCTGCCCTTGAGGGGACACATTCACTGCCTCCCCAGGAGGAGTTGATAGCCGCAAAGCTTAAGACAAGCGGTTCCGCACTCTGGGAAAAACAGTGGGAGCAGCTTACATCAAATATGGAGATTTCCTTTGAATATAACGGTAAAAAATACAAAGAGCCACTTTCTTCTGTAAGGAATATGGCATATTCCGGGGACAGTGGACTCAGGCTTGCCGCCTTTAATGCAGAGCTTGACTCTTACAAGTCCGTGGAAATACCTGCTGCCTTTTGTATGAACGGTATTAAGGGTGAAGTTATTACAATGTCAGAGCTGAGAGAATATACATCACCCCTTGCAATGACAGTGGAACAGTCAGCCTTGACTATGTCTGCCCTGGAGGCAATGCTTGAATCTATAAGGGAGTTTATCCCCGAATGTGTAAAATATTTTCAGGCAAAGGCAGTACTCCTGGGTTATCAGGATGGAAAACTTCCTTTTCATGAGTTGTTTGCTCCTGTGGGAAATGATCCTGCCTATACAATTCAAGAGGCAAAGGAGGAGGTCATTAAAAGCTTTTCGTCATTTTCGGAGGAAATGGGTGCCTTTGCATCGAAAGCTTTTGAAAACAGGTGGATAGATCTTTTGCCACGTCGTGGAAAGGTAGGCGGTGCTTTTTGCGAGGCAATACATTCGGTGGGAGAAAGCCGCATACTGACTAATTTCAGTGGTAGTTTTAACGATGTGGTAACTATAGCCCATGAGCTGGGACATGCCTATCATGACAGCAGACTGTACAATGCAGCGGAGCTTAATTCAACCTATCCTATGCCTATTGCGGAAACTGCCTCCACCCTTTGCGAAACAATACTTGTTAATGAAGTGTTAAAGGAATGTGATGAAGAGTCAGCCCTTGTCATATTGGAAAATGATCTTTCAGGAATAATGCAGACCCTTTCCGATATATACAGCCGTTTTCTTTTTGAGGACAGGGTGTTCAGAGAAAGAAGTAATGGTATCCTTTCATCTGAAACCCTCTGTACTTTTATGGCTGAGGCACAAAGGGAAGCTTATGGCGGAGCCCTTAGTGAACTTCATCCATATATGTGGCTTTGTAAGCCCCATTACTATGACGGAGATTTTAACTACTATAATTTCCCCTATGCCTTTGGTATGCTCCTTTCTAAGGCACTATACGGAAAATACAGGGAAATGGGCGGGGAATTTATGCAAATGTATAATCACCTTCTGGAACTTTCGGCAGTTGCTGATCTTAAGGATACTGCCGCAGTGGCAGGATTTGATATAGAAGACAAGGACTTCTGGAGCTATGCTCTTTCCCTTGTTAAAGAGGAAATAGAAACATTTATACACATGATAAAAAAGAGGTAATATTTATGTTGCAATTTAAAGACGTAGAACTTAAGGACAAAGAAAAGGCAAACTTTTATTTGAAACAAAAAAATTATTTCCTGTGTGCATATTGTTTTACTGATATATTTATATGGCAGAATGCCTATAAAACAAAGATTGCCTTTGATGACGATTTTATGTATATTAAGTCAGGAAGTGGTAAAAATGCTTATTTTACCGCACCTATGGGAAGGGGAAATCTTGCTTCTGCCATAGATAAAATGGCTGAGGTGTCACATGCTGAGGGTGCACCTCTCAGAATATATGCCCTTCCTGTTGAAATAAAGGAACAGATGGAGGCATTGTACCCTGACAAATTTATTTATAAAGACGGCAGAGATGGGGCGGATTATATTTATTCCGCCGAAAGTCTTATGTATCTTAAGGGCAAAAAGCTTCATGGAAAACGTAATCATATTAATAAGTTTTTAAGCGAATATGGAGATAGATGGACATATGAGGATTTAACTGAGGAAAATATCAAGGAGTTTTTCAGCTATCAGTTAAAATGGTGTAATGATAATCCTGAAAACTTCCTGGGTGAAACCTGTGCGGTATCCCTTGCACTTAAAAACTTTGAGGCGCTGGAAATAAAGGGTGGACTTCTCCGCCTTGATGGTAATCTTATAGCCGTTAC
>CASFCZ010000088.1 GCA_949293325.1 uncultured Eubacteriales bacterium
AGCAAGTTGACAGCCACCAGTACAACAAGTGCCGCCCTCTGTTTATCTGAACTAAGATCAAGACGATAACCATACAGGGCAGAATTATACCTCAGTCCATAGCAAAGAAGTAAAATAAGAATCACTCCCAGTACCCTTAAAGGTAAAAAATAAAATGGCACAGGCTTATTTATCTCAACACTGTCTATGGAAACATTATATGCAGACAAGACTTTCCCTTTAGGTGTCATACCAAGATCATATTCAACGTCAGGTTCAAGATTAATACGTAGCTTATTTACCTTGCCATTTACATTAAACTTGATATATTTACTCCTTTCAACAGATGAAACCAGTTCACGTTGAGGCAGTGTATAATAAACTGCACTTCCCTCATCTGCAACGTCAAAGCTCACCCATTGTCTGAATGGGGTACCTGTAGGCTGTGACATACTCACATATAAATTATTTATATCAGAATCAATGTTGTCAAATTCAAAATACAGGTTTTCATATCCATCTATGTCATATCCGCCATGTTTATTTTTTATCAGTCCATCGCCTACAGATGTTGCCTCTATAGATGTGGCATTATAGCCTATACTCTCCCAAAACCTAAAATTAAATACAAAAATTTCCAAAATCATTGCTATAATAAACATTATTAAAAATGATTTTGGAAGTGCCAATCCACCCCTTATCAGCCTTTCCATTATTTATATTTCCTTTCATCATATAATTAGCGTTAATAATTGTATTTAAATTATACATTATTTTATCAACATTTTCAACATCAAAAGATTTAAAATATGATATAATCTGTCGGCCAGTTCTTTTAAAGCACATCATTCATTTAAAACGTCCTAAGCCTTTTTTACACTGTCATATAATAATTGCAATAACAATTTTATATCAAAAAATGTCCTTAGATTTACTGTTCAATGTAATTCCAAGGACATTGATATAAATCAGTTTACATCCTCATCATTTAAAATATAGTACTCAAGAAGTTCATATTCCTTTATTAGTGAATCTGTTTCATCAGTATTTTGAGCCATAAGCTTTCCATCGCCGCTGAATATGCCAAAGGAATTAATTGCCTGAAAACTATTTTTTAATTTGAGTCTATACTGATCCCATTTATTAAATTCAATACCTGCCTTATCCTTAACAAGAAGGGACAGGAAAGAAGAACCCGTCATTGGCTCCACAGCAGTTCCTATATCAAAGTTAGCCCACAGTTTATATGGCACAATGTATTTATAGGTTTGCTCACTATTATACTCCGACTTATATTCTTCCTTTATATCCTCCTCATCAACCATATCAGTATAAACCAAGCTGGGCTGGTGATCTCCAAACATAAGTATTATTGTAGGCTCATCATAATTTTTAAAATACTCAATAAGCTCGCCATAGGCAATATCACTCTGCTTTGCAAGCGAAAGATACTGG
Organism: uncultured Eubacteriales bacterium; assembly: GCA_949293325.1. Lineage (GTDB taxonomy): Bacteria > Bacillota > Clostridia > Lachnospirales > CAG-274 > CALWRD01. The sequence goes on from CASFCZ010000088.1 coordinate 1,435, forward strand.
TCAATATCAATATTTTCCTCATCAGTAATTTTCACATCCGTTACAAAATCATCTCCCTCATAATGAAAGCCAGCATGATTCTGTACAGTAACATTAAATATAAATAACCTGTCATCTTCGTTCTTATTTTCAAATTGCTCAATAACCTTTTTATAGGACTCCCTATCACTTATGTAACCGCGTATATATTCCAGATCATCTCCAAAATGTGAGGTGTACATAAAGGTTTCTCCACCACCATTTACATCAAATTCTCCATCAGGAGTTGACTCAATCACTTCGCTTTTCTCTTCAGAAAAGTCCTCTCCTGATATAAAGTCATCAAAACCCAGAAGTGGATAGACATTACTCCTGTTCCATGAACTTGACCAGAAAGGATGAACAGCTATAGTCTTATAACCCGACTCTTTTAAATCCCATGCAATGGACCGAATATTATGGTTAATAAGATTTATAAAAGGCGTCTGATTAAAATTAATTATACCTCCTGCTATACCGGTAAGAAATTCAAACTCTGTAAAGCTCGTACCTCCGCCATATATAGATACCCTCATATCTCCGCTGATTGTATTTTCTTTAAGGCTATGCCAATACTTCAAAGGATCCTCATTAGGCTCTATATCATAAATCTTTTCAAGGTCAGCAAAGGCTTCATTCATTATAACAATAACATTTGGCTTATTTTCAAGGGGCTTTGGCTGATACAACTCCTCTGTGCTTTCAAGTATTTGTCTGACCTTATCCTTATCATATCCCTCCGGTTCGTTTATTCCCGTCTTTTTTAAATTATACAAAAATGTAGTAAGTACACCAAAATCCCTGTTGGACTTAGTAACATCAAAGGCATAATAACCATAGTTAGACCAATATTTGTCTAGGGTTACAAATCTATAAGGCAAAGCTATTGCCACAATAAGAAATACCAGTCTGAGACCAAGATTAAGATAAATTTTCTTTATCCTTAAGGGATAACAGAGCTTAAAAATAAGCTGGATTATTATTATACTGTACATAACAGATGAAAACATTGACATAGAGATAAAATAGTCATATCCTCCGGACACCTTTATTGCTGTTCCAAGTGCAAGTACATCCGCAGGAGTAATGGCATTGCCCCTGAAGGCAGCTACCCATGTATTCAAAGACAATACAGCAAAAAATATTATACATACCACCACAGAAGTTATTCGTAAATTCAGGGTCACAAACAGGAAAAAAGCTACAACAGAGGCACACAGAGTATAATTATAAAAAATAGCTCCATGTATCAGTATAGTATTGTTACCCAGAACAAAATTCAGCAAATGCAATGGAAGATAAATGATAAAAAACAGAGTAATTATTTTTTTTGCTCTATCACTGAATTTAAAATCAAGTATTCCCATAAACATAATGGCTGCCGGCATAATAAACAGAGTAGGCAAATACTTTACCGGAATATCTCCAACACCCATTGTATATCCTATAATACCAAGGGCAGCGTACAAGGCACATGCAAGTATCAGATATGGTATTACCCTCTTTTTCTCTATATCAATAATATCCTTCATTAAACTAAATTCTCCTCTACGTAAAGAAAAGGCAACTTACGTTGCCTTTTCTACTGATTAATTGATAATAAATTAACCTTAACAAAACTTATTATGAAGCTGTCCAATCTCCACCATTGTTACACTTAAGCAGTTGAACACCAGTACTAGCTGTGAAAATAGAACTAGCTCCGCTGTTCTCTGCATAGTTACCGCTTACAGCAGGGTTATAAATAGCAATATTAGCTGTACTTGTAGGTGCTGCTGAAGCAGGAGCTGTAGCACCGGTAACTGCTGCAACTGCAACTACATTACCTTTTGTTGTATCATAAACAATTGTAGCTGAAGTACCCTCTGGTACAATAACAAGAACCTCACCGGCACTGTCAGTTGAAGAATCAATACTGTTACCATTTAAGAGGTTGCAAAGCTGATCTGCATTAGGAAAAGCACCACTGGATGCCTTACCATTAACAACAGCAGTATTAGCTGCGTTGTAAACTGACTTAGCAGCTGAAAGGTTAGCTGTAGTCTGAGAGCTGGATATGTAACCAACTACGTTAGGTACAAGTAAAGCAATAAGGATTACCATAATAGCGATAACTACGATAAGTTCTACCAGTGTAAAACCTTTGCTTTCGTTAAGTCTGTTCTGTAACTTCTTTAACATTTGATTTCCTCCCTTTTGAGATATTTATTTTTTGTTGATGAGATAATTATAAGGCATACAAAGTCAAAATGCAAGCAAATTTTAAAAAAAAAGTAAATCTTGTAAATAGATTATGAACAAGTTTATTTCAATAGGCAATATTTACATTTTTTTTGCCATACACTTGTTGACTTTGCACATATTTTCCTGTTATTTACAATTAGATAAAATATTGAAATTGTATGATTTGTATGTTTGGGTCAATA
>CASFCZ010000089.1 GCA_949293325.1 uncultured Eubacteriales bacterium
GCAAAGGCAGTTGAGGCAGCTTATTCGGGAATGGATTGTGAATTTTATAAGGATAAGCAAATGCGTTATCTCATTAATAATATGTTTACTGCCTTTGACAATGCGGACTCTGATATTCTGGGTACCGATGTGCCTGATGAGGAGTTCTACCTTGTGAAGGAATAATAGATTATTGCTTGGGCAAGGTTTTTGCCGGGTATATGGAGGAAATAAAAATGATAGAAGATAAGATAAAAATCGCAAACTCCGGTCTGATTAAGGCAATGGAGGCGATGAAGGAAAATGAAAACAGTGAAACCAGAAATGTGTTTGTACAGGAGCTGTTAAACAGTAAGCTGATTATACCTTCAATAATTAAACCGGAGCCTGTTGACGGAAAGGTGCCAAAGGGTGCGGTTATGAGTTTCTTTTCTGTAAAGACAGCAAATGATGAAAGTATGTTGTTCTTATTTACAAGTGCGGAGGAGCTTAATAAGTGGGCTCCTGCAAAGGGTAAACACCTTATTTTACAGAACTATCAGCAGTTTAAAACCTTTGTAATAGGTAATAATGCCCAGTATGATGGTCTGGTTATTGACCCTTATGGCGCAAATGTTGCTATAAGGCGTAAGCTTATTGAAACCATTGATGCAAATCTCAAGCCTATGACAGTAAAGCAGGAGAAAATAAAGGTTGAGCAGGAGGGATTACAGCCTGCCCAGTATGCCTCTCCGGGATTGTACGCGGCATTTACCGAGGTTATGAAGCGCCATGAAAATATAAGGGCAGCGTGGATGATGCAGGCAAAGCGTGAGGGTGACAAAATGCCTACCCTTGTACTTGTTGTAAACTTTGAGGGTAACGATCAACGTTCTGTATTTAATATGCTTGCAAGGACTGCAAACGAATTTTTGGGCCCGGGTGAAAGTATCGGTATGATGCGTTCTACTGACAGGGTGGCTGCTTCCTATATAAGAGGATTAAAGCCTTTTTATAAGAAGGATCTGGATATTGAGGAATTTAAGCGTCGTTATGCAAGTGCAAACGAGGAAAAAAATTAATTTTATGGGCTGGAAATATCTTAGCAGGGTGTTTGCAGCCCTTTTTAAATAAACGGGAAGGCGGAATTTTGTATGAAAGGCTGGTTAATTGTAAATAACTTTGTTGACAGTAATAAATCCCATACCATGTGGTCAATGTTTATGGAATCTGCCAAAAGATGCAATATTGAACTGGAAATCAAGCGTACAGGAGATTTATCCCTGCCTATAGGAGCAAGCTTTGGGAATCTGCCTGATTTTGCTGTTTTCTGGGATAAGGACATTCACCTTGGATCAAGACTTGAGGAGCAGGGACTAAGACTTTTTAACTCCTCCCGATCCATTGAACTTTGTGATAATAAAGTCATTACCTATATGGAGCTTGAAAAGCATTCCGTACCATATCCATTAACCTTTGCTTCCCCTAAAACCTATCCATCAATAGGATATAATAATATAGTATTTGCCGAAAGAGCGGCGGAAAAACTGGGTTATCCCCTTGTTATCAAGGAGGCATACGGCTCCTTTGGTCAGCAGGTATATCTTGTATCATGCAGGGAGGAACTTGCAGCAACTATCAGGCGGATAGGCAGCGGGGAATTTGTAATGCAGCGCTTTGTTCAGTGCAGCCGAGGCAGAGATGTACGCGTAAATGTGGTAGGCGACAGGGCCGTTGCCTCCATATACAGATATAATGAGGATGATTTCCGTTCAAATATATCAAATGGAGGCAAAATGAAGCCCTATGATCTTAACGGAGAACAGGAGAAAATAGCGGTAGCTGCCTGCAAAGCACTGGGACTTGATTTCGGAGGTGTGGATCTTCTTTTTGACGGTGATAAATACTCTGTCTGCGAGGTCAACTCAAATCCCCATTTCAGAAGTACCTACGATTGTACAGGTGTTGATGTAAGTGAGCATATTTTAAGATACGTAGGAGATAACTTATGACAGGCTGGGTTATATATGATAAGGCGGGATACAGGCGCAATAAATGGTTTGCAGAAAAACTTACGGAGGAACTGGGTAAGGATTGCCGCCTGATAATTGCTGATCATCTTCATTTTGGTGTTGATGGTGGCTTTTTCTTTTATTATATGGGAGAGAGGATAAAAGCCCCTGACTATGCGGTTCAAAGGTCAATTTATCCTGTTTTGTCCGATACCCTTGAGGGGGCAGGAGTCAGAGTGTTTAACTCAGCCAGGGTAAGCCGTGTTTGTAATGATAAGCGTTTAACCCTCCTGTTTGGGGTATCCCTTGGCTTAGCCTGTCCCAGAACAACTTTTGCAGATACTGCCATAACGGAATTCAACAGCTTTCCTTGTATACTTAAATCTGCAGGGGGACATGGAGGTCAGCAGGTATCTATGATAAATTCGGATATGGAATATGAGGAGGCAATAGAAAATTTTGACAGCAGGGATATTCTTTTTCAGGAGCCTGTGGATTTTGGAAGGGATAAGAGGGT
>CASFCZ010000090.1 GCA_949293325.1 uncultured Eubacteriales bacterium
GCCAATAATCATATTAATACTTGCAGTTATTATTTACTGCACATATACTATACGAAACTTATAGGATGCTTTTTACACAAAAATTTGCTCCCTCAAATCTTTAACTTTATTACAAAGACTATATTTTGCACAACTTTTAGCATCATTCCACATACTTAGCTGAACTTAGGGAACATTTTAGCACACAAGACTGCAAAAGTCAACTACATAGAACGATTAAGTTTTACCCAGGAGGTATTATTTTCAGGCATTTTTGCCTGTTTTTTCAAGGATTTTATACAAGGTTGAAATTGTCTGATAACTTTTGCCAAAACATATATAAACTTGCAAGGATTAGTCCATTACTTTATATGATTTGTTTGTCTTTTCTCCCTGTATAATTCAAAGCCTCATTTATATCGTCTCCTTCCTGTTAAATTTGACAGGGGCAGGCACAAGATAAAAATTATTTTAAGGAACTTCCTTACTACCTGAACAGATCATTAAAATTTACCATAAGTTTTTGTAAAATTTATTTTATCTTTTCTATTGACTTTAATTTTATGTATGTTATACCTAATATAATTAAAGTCAATAAGAAAGGAAAATTAAATTGGACATAGACAAAATACCACAATGGATACTTGCCCTGGAGCCGGAAGATGTAGCTTTTCTCAAGAACTTTGTTTTAAAATCCGGTTCCTTAAAAGAAATTGCACATTTATACGATGTTTCCTATCCTACCGTACGTCTGAGATTAGATAAACTCATTCAAAAAATAGAATTGAGCGATCAAAGGGAGGAAGAACCATTTTTAACATTTATCAAAGGGCTGGCTGTTGACTCCCGAATTGATTTGGAAACCGCTAAAATCATTATTGAAAAATACAAAAACGAAAAGGAGGAATCAAAATGAAACCTATATTTGTTTGGGGCATTGCCATAATGGTTACTGCTTTCCATTTTTGGGCATCCCGAAGAAAGCCCAAATATTGGTATTTAGGTGGAATTATACCTGTTTTGTGGATTGGAACAGTTGTCTTTCTATTTACAAATAACATGATTAGTCTGAAAGATGATTGGCAGATGTTACTTTTTCCGACAATAATACTTTTGCTGATCTGGATTTGTGGACATGAAACTGCAAAAAAGAAAGAAATTGATCACATGAAAGCAAAAGACATATGATCTATATATTTCTGAAAATAAATTGATTAAAAAATCGTAAAGTCAAAATAAAAGGAGGAGGATTAACTTTGGGAGAACTACTTGTTTTACTTATAACAGTTGCCATATTAGCAATACAATTTCATTTTGGCATAAGAAAAAGAAAACTGTTGGGGGCCATTATACCAACAATTATGGTCTTACTGTTTATCTTAATAACCTGCATGGAAAAAACAACAGAATATGTTTTAACGGGCCTTTTGTGTGTTGCAGCCATTCTTATAACTTGGATAATGGGATATTTAAAATCAGCAAAATACGAAAAATCCGCACTTGACAAAATGAAAGCAAAGGATATTCAATAAATAACCAAATCAGTCAACAGTACACATATATACAGCTGTTGACTGATCCTTGCTCATTTGTCGGCAGGCATATCCCAATATATGCACTACTATAATATATAATCGTAAATACTGAAAAAGGCAGGGACTGGTTATACTGACGGTAAAAACGTTAAACAGGTCTGTCAGTTTTTAACAGTCCTAAAATCTCACCGGTACTTTCGAGTGTTTGATAAACCCAGAGCAGTCATCTGTCTCAAACCCACAATATGTCAGAAAATCACGAATACTTATCTCAACTAAATCACTCTGAACTGTCGGAGAAATTGTAATGCTTTTTACAACTTCAGGAGAAAAATCCAATTCCAGATAGGGAATCAATATACCATTTCCCACCCTGAATTTATAGACACCTTTTTCCTTCAGATTTATCAGCTTTTCATCCGGTACAGTAATAACAATACGAAATTCCCGTTCCTGCTTAAAACAAGACCGTTTTATAAAATATAAATAATTGCCAAAGGGATTTTTTTCGAAACTGCATGTTTCTCCATCATAATAATATATGGACAGATTATTCCGCCCGGACTTTCTTTCAGTATCATCTATCTTTTTTCCCAATCCTTTAATAAGGATTCGTCTATATGTGGTATTTTATCGGAAAGCATTCCCTGGGATACAGTGGAAAAAAGTTTTGAAACAGAAAGATTCAGTGCGGTCAATATTTCGTCGACAATTATTTTACTGAATGCAGAATCATTATTTTTACTGTAATAAACCATTCCAAAGGAAAGATCACACCCATCTAAAGCAGAATTATTACGCAAAATACTTTCTGCCAGTTTCCGGTCATCAAACTCTATATTGTAACCCTGATTATTGATTTCTTTCGTGTAATAATTCCACATAGGAAGGGAATCTTCATCAAGGGAAAAACAACATACAAAGGTCTGTGTGCCTGGGTTTATTACAGCAGAACGTAGCATTTCCGTCACTTTTTCGGAATCTTCAGAAATTTTTGCCATGCTTTCCACACCGGCAATAATCTCATCCTTATCGTTCATATATTTAATATTTGTAAAATGCAGTTTCCTGTGCCCCAAAATACCCTCCAATCCCCTAATGGAGGTATAGTGAAAAATCCGCCTTTTTTTAACTCCGTAAAAGTCAATCTCTGAATTTTCTAATTTTGAATAATTAATTTGCGTTTTGACTGGAGTATATTCCATATTCGCCACCCATTCCCGGTTTCTGCTAAGTTTCATCTTACGGATATTATAACATATCAGCTGATCTTGTACATCTTTATTCCGGATTACTTAAAGTCTTTTTTTTAAATTTTCTATTGATTCCATAATAAGTGCCCTTGTTTCCTCATAGGTGTAAACCCTGGGAGTTTCCAGTATATTATGAATGAAGTCAACAAAGTAACTGCTTATAACCGGTTCGTGTATATCAATCAGCTTAACATATCCGTTATCCATATAAACCAGAATATCAAAATTATACAGGTTCTGTACATTTGTAATTTCAAATTTATCGGACACACTCAGGCTATCGCCATTATACGCACGCATAACAACAGTGGAGTCATTCATGGTATTAAGTATATTTGTAAGCACTTCTATCCTTTGTGAAATATTACAGTTTTTAAGGTAGGTGTTTTCATACTTAAGTAATTTACCGTCATTTTCAAAGTCTTTAATGCTCTTTGCATTAAACAGGGCATACTTTTTATTTGTTTCCTTTACTTCCTGTAATCTGTTTTCAAGAAGTCCGAGAAATTCACCTTTGTTTGGAAAATTGTCATTTATCAGCTGAGCATACATTGACGGCGGAACAAAGCATGTTATACAGGGCTCGTATGAAATGGCATACATTGCACTTGACACCTGATTGCTCATAAGATGGGTTATGCTGGCATTATAATTAAACTTCAAAACATTTAACCTGTTTGCTTTTCCTGTATTTTGCTGATGTATATTACGCATATTTGCCAGAGCATTTTTATCCGTTACCGTTATTAAGGTATCAAGGTCCGGGCTTAATAGCAAAGCTATATCCGGATAAATTATATAATAGGGATATGGCGTAAAGTGATTGTCGTAAAAATAGCCGTCAACATATACATAATAAAAACTATATATGTCCTCACTGACTAAAAGGGAGGGCAGAATGTTTTTTATTATCTGTGGGTTTTCGCCGCTGTTAATATTATCAGGCTTTAAAAACTCAAACAGTACCGAAACTTTTGTCTTTTTGCACTGATTATTTATATAATAGCCAACAGCTGTGTTAAAAAAATCATCATTAAAGTGTAAATATGTATCAATATTCAGTTCACTGTTGTTATACAAAGCATCTGAAGTAATTGCCTTTATTGCCTCAATTATATTTTGTCTGCCTGTAATACTCTTAAGGTCTTCTTTATTTAAGGAAATCGGGGCAAACTGCAAGTGGTTTTTTCTATTAATATTACTTTCTATTGTACTAAGTATATCAATAACCGTTTCAGTTCGCATTACCTGTTCCTTATCCCAAAGCAGATAAAGATAATTTTTATAAAATGAATTTTTTTCTGCGTTAGTTATTGGTAAAACATTAAGCAGGGAATTAAATTGCCTTAAATTAAGATTTCTGTCACCGGATAAGGCTTTCTGCAATGTGGAACGGTTAATTCCCGTAATATTTGCAATATTATATATGGACATATTGTTATTATTTATTATATTCCTTATAGTTTTAATAATATCGTCCTTTGTTTTCATTATCCTTTCCCTCCCGTTTATATTTTTTGTATAAATTGTATCATAGTTTAATTATGCTTTCAACAAGGGACAGGTTTAATAAAAAAAATAAAAACTGTATTTTATTTGTCACATATTGTAAAAGGAAAACTTTTACGCTAAAATTAATATAATTATTCATAATATACTTTTATATAATTAACTGTATCTTAATAAAGGTAATGATTTTGCTTTATATGCAGAATTTACATAATTTACTGAAAGGGGGGTAAATGATATAAAAATCAGGCATTTTATAAACAAGGCAAATAAACCACATTCAGCCTGTGGTATTGACCATCCAAGATGCAGATCATCTGATTATTAATCGGTTTTGCATCAGAAAAATGTCATACCCTGGTCCCAAGCGGATTACAGGGTATGCAACAGGGTATGGGGTGTGAGTATAGCCTGAATATGGATGCCATTGATATATCTGCTTGGGGGAGCAGGGTAAATGTTATCCTTTCAGGCTTTGTATAAGCACCGTAATCGTTTTATTGAAAAGGGCAGAACATGGCATTATGTTCTGCCCTTGCTTTTGTCCGAAACTTATCTGATTATTATTTACAAAATAAACACTTGGGTAAAAAAATCCCTTTATATCTTTGGATAAATATGCTATCATTTAAAATAAGGAGAGGTAATTATATGGGAGGTGCATATTATGAATACAAGAAACAACTCAAAGGCCGGAACAGTCTTCGCCATTATATTTTTATTGTGGTTTATTGCCTCAATAGGAGGACTTATATACTGTTCAGCCAATGATATGGGTATCCTGGTGTTAGCGCTGTTCGGACAATATTTTCTGGTTTTCGGTATAATTGCCATTGTATCAGAGACAAAGAAAAAGAATTTTAATGCTGTAATACTGTTATTTCCACTGATAGGTATATGTGCAATTATTTATTCCATTGTATCTTATATGGGAATTACTGATCTTGCAGAGGTTATGGAAACTTTACTTCCCTTTGGTATCCTGGCACTGTTTTTCCTTATTGGTGCAGGTATTTTTATATATTCCATCAAGTTAAACATAACCACTAACAAAAGATGTACATATTCAGTTGATGCGGTATGTATTAAAAGGAAAGCCCAGTACAGCCGCAAACACGGGAAAATTTATTGTCCTGTCTATATGATAGAATATAATGGAAAAATATACGAGATTTCCGACAGGGTATACACCAACATGGTTAATGTAAGGGAAGGGGACAGCAGAACCCTAATGATAAACCCTGACAACCCTCATGAGTTTATTGACCCCGTTCAGATCAGAATAACCACAATCTTTTCTATGATAATGGGGTTACTGTTTATGGTTACACCGGCTATTGTTTTATATCTGATAATTGTAGATTTATAGTTAATTCCTTTACTATATGAAATGGACTGCTGTCCTTCAAAAAACAGCAGTCCATTTCCATTTATAGATTTAATCCTCTGTATCTGTTGATACAGGCAAAAAATTCTTCTTTCCTTGGGAGGCTTAAATTTCCCGGTATATCATCTCCCCGGAATAAAAATCCTATTCCCATTTTTTCAATCTGTCTGTAAATTTCATCTGCTATCTGGCGGACTGTATATTTTCCCTTAAGCAGGTGTTCCTCCGCATATTTCATCATATATCCCAGACAGTTAATCTGCTCACTGTCTGCAAGCTGTTCCACATACCTCAGGTCAATATACTCATTTCCAAGGGAAAGCCCCTCCTTTCCCATGACCTTAATTTTTATTCTTCCCTTATGATAGACTTTTGGATTTTCCTTAGGGCATCTAAAAAAGTCAGGCATTTTTGCCTCTGTTTTTGGAAGATTCAAGGAGGGATAATCCTTTGCCGCCGACCTTGCCTTCTCTGTTATATCCCTTGGCTTATAGTGATCCATCTGTATGATCCTGTCTGCGATCTGGAAATATGCCCCTGAACTGCCTGCCACCAGTATAGTTGAAATCCCGTATTTTTCATACAGATTAACGGCTCTTTCTATAAAGGGGGTAATTGGCTCCATATCCCTGTTAATAACCCGCTGCATCAACTCGTCCCGCACCATAAAATTTGTTGCAGAGGTATCCTCGTCTATCAACAATGCAGTTGCCCCTGCCTCTATGGCTTCCACCACATTTGCCGCCTGGGATGTACTTCCGCTGGCATCCTCTGTGTAAAAGGCACTTGTATCCCTTTTATTGGGAAGATCATTTATAAACATGGATATATCCGTATGCTTAATGCTCCTGCCGTCCTCTGCCCGTATTTTTACTGCATCAGGGTCAGTAACGACATATTCCCTTCCGTCCCCTTTAATATGGGGATATACACAAAGCTCCAATGCCTTTAAAAGGGTGGATTTTCCGTGATAACCGCCACCTACAATCAAGGTAATGCCCTTTTTCAGACCCATACCGGTAACAGGTCCGTGATAGGGCAAATCCATCTTTACACTCATGGACTTAGGGGATACAAAGGGTGTAGCCCCCTTCATGGGATACTGGGAAACACCTGACTTTCTTGGCAGTATGGATCCATCTGCTATAAAGGCAACCAGTCCCCTTTCAGCAAGCTGATTTTTAATATACTCCTGATCCTCAGACAGTTCCATTACCTGTTCAAGATGATTTTCATCCAGATTGGAATAATAACAGGATTTTTCTACACATTCCGGCAGAAAGTCAAACAGGATTTTAATTAATTCCCCTGCGTTAATGTTTCTGCCGTTGGCAGGAAAGCCCACCTCAAACCGCATTATTACATTTCCCTCAGCAGGATCAATGGAGCATGCACTTCTCTCCAGTATTTCCTGACCGCATCGTGTTACTGATATAAGCCCGCTTTTGCCTGATCCCTTTGCCTTAAAGGAGAATTCTTCAGCAAGCTTTCCGAACTGACGGATCAGTGCATCCTGTAAAGCTATCCGCTTATGCTTTTTGTCATAAAGCCTTTGGGGAAATCCTGCTGTCTTTCCCTTTACCTCTATATGCAGCTTTGAGGGGGATGCAAAGGGGTCTGACTGTACATGGTCAATACTGAGGACGAAACCTTTAAAACCGTATTGTCCCTTTGTGTCTTTATATGCAGGGTAACCCCTTCTGTCTATTTTGTATAGTAATTCCTTTAATTCTTCCGCTGTCTTCATATTAAACTCCATTCCGCCTGAAATCAGGGTATTGATAACTGTTTTATATTATTTGATGCAGTGAATTAAAACATTTACAAGCAAAGATATTTCATTATATAAGAGGTAGTCAGACAAAACATCAACCACATCAATATTAATAATTTTTTCGTAAACTTACAATTTTTTTCAGATAATATATTTTCATTATATAACTGAATACCCATATATTTACTTCTCAAACACCACATATACGGTACTTATATCATTTTTAATACATCAATCTGCCCTTTTGTGTTACTCAATTGAATTACTTCAATCCATATATTGTTTAAGATAGATACCGGTCTTGCTGTCACAGGAT